>CAXTDD010000456.1:0-3255 GCA_964242955.1 uncultured Rubrobacteraceae bacterium
GCCCGAGGCGGTAGCGGGCGGACTTCCGGTCGGGGCCGCGCACGATCAGCTTGGCGAAGAGCGGGTCGTAGGACTCGGGCACGACGCCGGGGAACCCCGCCCGCAGCGACGAGTCGACCCGCACGCCGGGGCCGCCCGGCTCCTCGTAGGCCGACACCGGCCCGGGGCTCGGGGCGAAGTCCCTGCCGGGGTCCTCGGCGTTCAGCCGGACCTCGATGGCGTGGCCGCGCCAGGAGACGTCGTCCTGGGCGAAGGGCAGCGGCTCCCCGGCGGCGATGCGGATGCCGGCCTGCACGATGTCCACGCCCGTCACCTCCTCCGTAACCGGATGCTCGACCTGGACGCGGGTGTTCATCTCCAGAAAGAAGAACTCGTCGCCGGCTTCGCCCCTCTGCAGCAGGAACTCGCACGTGCCCACGGAGTCGTAGCCGACGGCCTCGGCGGCGGCGACGGCGGCGCGGCCCATCCCCTCGCGCGTCTCCGGGTCGAGGGCCGGGCTCGGGCACTCCTCGAGAAGCTTCTGGTGGCGGCGTTGGATCGAGCAGTCGCGCTCGCCGAGGTGGACGGCGTCCCCGTGCTTGTCCCTCATCACCTGGATCTCGACGTGCCGCGGGGCCGTCAGGTAGCGCTCCAGGTACACCGCCCCGTCCCCGAAGTACGCCTCGCCCTCGCGGCTCGCCCGCTCGAAGGCGGCCTCCGCCTCCGTCTTGTCGCGGGCGACGGCGAAGCCCTTGCCGCCCCCGCCCGCAGACGCCTTCACCGCCACCGGGTAGCCGTGCTCGGCGGCGAACGAAAGCACGGCATCGGCGGTCGTCACCGGGTCCGCGGTTCCGGGCGTGATCGGCACCCCGGCCGATCCCATGATGCGCCGCGACTCGACCTTCGAGCCCATCGCCTCGATGGCCTCGGGGTGGGGGCCGATCCAGGCCAGGCCGGCCTCCGTTACCGCCCTCGCGAACGGCGCGCTCTCGGCCAGAAAGCCGTAGCCGGGGTGGACCGCCTCGGCGCCGCTCTTTCCCGCCACTTCGACCAGTTTTTCGATGTTCAGGTAGCTCTCGGACGCCGGGGTCGGGCCCACGTGGTAAGCCTCGTCGGCGACCCGGGCGTGCAGGGCCTCGCGGTCGGCGTCGGAGTAGACGGCGACGCTCGCTATGCCCAGCTCGCGGCAGGCGCGGGCGATGCGCACGGAGATTTCGCCGCGGTTCGCGATCAGGACCTTCCCGAACACCTAGACCCCCCCTCCCAACTCGAGTAGGACCACAAAGAGCCTTCGAGCTTCATCCCCGGCGGGACCGGCCGCCCGAGCAGCCCTGCCAACCTCCACCGGCTCCGCTTGGGGAAGCCCTGTGCGGGCTCCCTACCATCCAATGCTTCCAGCACCGCGGATATGACGGCAGTCGCCTCAGATGTAAAGACCAAAAGTATCCTCATAGTCAAGCCGCAAACGCTCCCAGTACGGACGCGTGCCGCCTTAGAACGAGTAACGAATGCCCCGACCCCTTGCCCAGCAGCCGAGAGACACGCCAGACCCAGTCCGGATCAATTGAGCGTATCCGCCTTGTCTCCCCCGAGACATTCGATGTTCTACCAACACCCAGTGCGGGCGGGCGGGTGGCTTCTACAGTACCCACGTCCGAAGAACGGAGGCTTCGGAAATCCACGTCCTCTGCCGTTCGTACCGAGCAAGCGTTCGCCGCTCTCACCACCTGCACTGGCTCTTCTGAGACGGCGGTGCACAATAGAGTTCTTACTGCAGCGCCGGATGGCCGTACCTTCACCACGTTGCCTCCCTGCTTGTATTCGAGGTCTCCTCCGGACCGCAACCTACCGGACTCCCAACCCAGCCTAGTCCCGCTCGCCACGCACAAGCACAAGAACCTACGTATTGCGACTCTTCGTCCGACAACGGGATGCGTTTCTTCGATGTCCGCCGTTTGCCACAGGGCTTTGGACCGTTCGCGCAGCATGACGCGGGTGATGACGTGCCTCTGGATAAGCTCGTGCTTTCGTAGATCACCGTGACCCCTTACCCCTCCGTGCCGAAGAGCAGAATCGGCAAGGTCCCAACGCTAGTGAGGACGGCAAGTGTCACACCAACGCCAGCGTCGGGCCGGCGGAACTCTCCTACCAACGGGCCGAAGGAGAGGAAGTCCGAGCCCGCCGCTATCATTCGGCACGTGGAGGCACATGCAGTCCGTCCAGGAGAGCCTCTCCAACGTCTCGACTCGGACCCGGTACTCGTGGTCTAGCCCTGCTGCCCGACCTTTAAGCTTCTGATGCTCGATGCTCGGCGAGAGATTCACGGTGCTCCTTCCGTACCGTCCTACCCGTACTCGTAGAAACCACGCCCGCTTTTGCGCCCGAGGTGTCCCGCGGCGACGTAGCGCCTCAGCAGGGGGCACG
The DNA here is from genome assembly GCA_964242955.1 of uncultured Rubrobacteraceae bacterium. GTDB lineage: Bacteria > Actinomycetota > Rubrobacteria > Rubrobacterales > Rubrobacteraceae > Rubrobacter_D. The sequence continues at coordinate 2,404 of CAXTDD010000456.1, forward strand.
GGCGGTACTTCGGGTCGCCCAGGCCCTCCTGCAAGACCCCAAGTATCGAGAGGCAGGTGTCCAACCCGATCAGGTCCGCGAGGGCGAGGGGCCCCATCGGATGGTTCATCCCAAGCCTCATGATCGAGTCCACCCCACCAGGCTCCGCCACACCTTCCATCACGCAGTACACGGCTTCGTTGATCATAGGCATCAGGACCCGGTTGGAGACGAAACCCGGGTAGTCTCGCGCCTCGACCGGGGTCTTGCCCATCCGCTCCGCCAGGACGCATACGGCGCGGTAAGTCTCATCGCCTGTCTCCATGCCCCGGACCACCTCGACAAGCTTCAATACCGGAACGGGGTTGAAAAAGTGCATCCCGATGACCTTATCGGGCCGGCCCGTGGACGCGCCGAGGCCGGTGACGGAGACAGAGGAGGTGTTGGTCGCGAGGATCGCGTCCTCGCCCAACGCCTCGTCCAGCCCGCGCAAGACTTTCGTCTTTGTCTCCTGGTTTTCCGTCACCGCCTCAATAGCCAGATCCGCGTCTGGATCGTAGTCCACGGAGGGCTCGACGCGGGACAGCGCCGCGTCCGCCTCTTCTCGCGTGAGGCGACCCTTCTCGACTCCGCGGGCCAGATCCCTCTCGATCGTTCGCAGGCCTCTCCGAACGGCAGCCTCGTCCAAGTCTCCGAGATGTACGCTGAGGCCCGCTTGCGCGGCGACCTGCGCGATACCGCAGCCCATCTGACCGGCGCCCACGACCTGGATCTTCTCCGTAGCGGCCAAGTTCCTAGACCTCCACCAGCTCCGCGTCGCCCTGCCCGCCGCCGGAGCAGATCGCCGCGAGCCCCTTGCCACCGCCCCTCCTC
>CAXTDD010000457.1:0-3244 GCA_964242955.1 uncultured Rubrobacteraceae bacterium
GCTCACGGCGAGGAAGGGGCGGGCGAGCTACCTCGGCGCCAGGGCCGAGGGTCACAAAGACCCCGGGGCCACCTCGACGCACCTGCTGCTCGACGCCGCGGCCCGCGCGCTCGAAGGGACGGGCTGATGGTCGGGCTGGTCCTCGTCTCCCACAGCACCAAGATCGCCGATGGTACGGCCGACCTCGTGCGCCAGATGGCCGGAGAGGTCGAGATCTCCGCCGTAGGCGGCGACGCGGAGGGCGGCTTCGGCACAGACCCCGAGGGGATAGAGGCCGCCATAACGGAGATGAAAACCGACGAGGTGCTCGTCTTCATGGACCTCGGAAGCGCCGTGCTCTCGGCCGAGACGGTGCTCGAGATGCTCTCGGAAGACGACCGCGCCAGGACGAGGCTCGTGGACGCGCCTTTTGTGGAGGGGGCCTTCTCCGCCGGGGTCTCGGCTTCGGCGGGGTCCGACGCCGAAGCGTGCGTCGAGGCGGCGATGGAGGCCCGCACCGTGCCGAAGCTGCAGGACGAAACGTCGTGAGGCCGGCCGCGTAGACGTGGGGGTCCATCCGGGAACCCGATAGGAGGAGAGAGCATGGGTGCTGTGGCGGCGAGGGGTTCGGATCTCGGCCGCACGACCCACGTCGTGCCGGGCATGACCGAGGAGCAGGCGGCCAAAGCCCGCAGGCTCGACGCGCCGACCGTGGTCGTCGTGCTGCTCGTCATACCGGCTCTGCTCGTGCACTTCTCCGAACCCACGGGCGCCCTCGGCGTGGCGAGCGGCGTGCTGAACTGGGCCATCTACGGCTGGTTCCTCTTCGAGTTCGCGTACATGCTGCGCCTGGCCCCGGACAATCGCGAATTCCTCCGGCACAACAAGCTGGACCTCGCCGTCCTCCTGCTGACCGTCCCGCTGCTGCCGGGCGTCCTGCAAGCTCTGTGGGTGCTGCGGCTACTCAGGCTCATCGACATGATGCCGGCCGTCCTCGGGCGCTTCGTGAGCATAACCCTGCTGCCCTACGCGGTCGTGCTGGCGTTTATAGCGGTCTTCGGGGGCGGGCTCGCGTTCGCGAGGCTAGAAGGCGTCAGCATCTTCGACGGGATCTACTGGGCCAACACCACCATCAACACCGTCGGCTACGGGGACATCTCGGCCCAGACGCCCGCGGGCAAGGTCCTCTCGATGGTGCTGCAGTGGACGGGGAACGTGATCCTGGCGATGCTCATCGGCGGCGTGGCCGCCTTCGCCCAACAACTGCTGCTGGGCGAGGACGTCGAAGAGCTCGAAAAAGAGGTGGACGAGCTCGAAGAAGACGTCGAGGACGTGGAGGAGGACGTGGAGAGCCTGCTGGAGAACGTGCGCGGGATGTCGGCGACCGACCGGGCGGTGTTGCAAGAGCTGGCGCACATCAAGGCCAGGCTCGACGAGATAGAACCCCGCGGGTAGGGGGCCTGGAAAAACCCTACCGGAGCCCGAACGCCGGCGCGCGCGGGGACGAAGAAGATCCCGAATACCCCTCTATCTGTCCATGTTTTCACGTTTTATCCGGGGCCTGGGGGGTACATTTAGACCGTAGCGCGAAAGACTTCGACAGGAGGCACGCATGGTAGACATCAACAGGAGCAACGAGGGTATCCTCGCCGAGCAGAACGCGGATCAGCGCGAGGCCGTCGTCGAGCTTCTCAAGACCGCTTACTTTATGGAGCTAGAGACGGTCATGAACTACGTGACCAACTCGATCAACCCCGACGGCGTCCGGGCCCAGGAGGTCAAGGAGAACATCGAGGAGGACATCCAGGAGGAGCTGGCGCACGCGCAGCAGATCGCGCGGCGCATCAAGGAGCTCTACGGCACGGTGCCGGGTTCTGAGGACTTCAGGGCGGTCCAGACCAAGCTGCAGCCGCCGGAGGACCACATCGACGTGGTCCACGTCATCAAGGGCGTCATCGACGCCGAGGACGGCGCCATCCAGCACTACACCAGGATCGTCGGGGAGACCGAGGAGATCGACCCGGTCACGAACGACATGTTCATAGCCATCCTCCACGACGAGCAGGGGCACCGCCGCCTGTTCGAGGGCTTCCTGCGCGAGTACGAGGCCGAGGGCCTGGCGTAGAGACGCCCCCCGGAAGACGCCTCGCCGGGGCGTCTCTACGGACCTTTGACATCGTTTCGAGGCCCGGTCGCTCTAGCGACCGGGCCTTTTTCGTGTGTCGGGTATCGTGCGGGGGCGGGGCTGCGATATAATCCGCGCGTAACGTGATGGCACAAACTCATCCGATCCGGCCTCGATCCGCCCCGCGCGTCCGCGTCGGGACGACAAAGCACGCTTGGACGAGACCCTCTTAACCTGGCTAAACCTCCTGGCGGCCCTCGTCCTCGTTGGCCTCAACGGGTTCTTTGTCGCGGCCGAGTTCGCGCTGGTGAGGGTGCGGGAGTCGCGCATCGTGCAGTTGGAGCAGGAGGGCAGCGCGCGGGCCGGGGTGGTGCGCGAGACGCTGCGGGACCTGGACTCCAACCTCTCGGTCTGTCAGGTCGGCATCACCGTAGCGTCGCTGGCCCTCGGCTGGGTTGGCGAGCCCGCGGTCTCGCACCTCATCGAGCCGCTCTTCGCCTCCCTCGGCATCGCCAGCGAGCGGGTAGTCACGATAGTCTCCGTGGCGATAGGGTTCGCGGTCATAACCTACGCGCACCTCGTCTTCGGAGAGCAGGCGCCCAAGTACTACTCTATCCAGAGGGCCGAGAAGGTCTCGCTCTGGATCAGCCGTCCCCTCGGTGCCTTCAGGCTTCTGATCAGGCCCATCGTCTGGGTCGTCAACGCCTCGACCAACTTCGTCCTCAGGCCGTGGGGCATCAAGCTCGGTGAGGAGATGGAGGCGCATTCCGAGGAGGAGCTGCGGATCATGATCTCCTCCTCGACCGCCTCCGGTGTGCTCGACCCCGAGGAGCGCGAGTACCTCAACAACGTCTTCGACTTCGGCGATAGGGTGGCGCGCGAGATCATGGTCCCGAGACCCGATATCGAGGCCCTGCCCAGCGATGCGCCGCTGGCGGAGCTTGCCGAGAGGGCGGCCTTCGGGCGCTACACCCGCTACCCCGTCTACGAGGACGACCTCGACAACATCCTGGGCGCCGTCCACGTCAAGGACCTGTTCCGGGCCGCCGGCGAGGACCCCAAGGACTTCGACATCAGGGACGTCATCAGGGAGTGCCTCGTGGTGCCGGAGAACAAGCCCATCGAGCAGACGCTCAGGGA
>CAXTDD010000458.1:0-3240 GCA_964242955.1 uncultured Rubrobacteraceae bacterium
GACGGATAGAAGAAGATATCAGGACCACCTGGAGCCTCCGGACCCGACGGAAGCGCGGGCTTTTCCGGGGACCGCTTTGAGATAGACTGACAGAACTCAAGCGCGGGACCAAGGGCGACGGAGGACGGTATCGATATGACGGGGACCGGGAGAACTCTCGACTTCGATGAGGTCGGACGCCTCCCCGCGCCGGGGGACAACGTCGCCATTGCTACCCGCAGGCTGGAGCCGGGGACCCGCGTCTCCTACGGGGGCTCGGAGTTCGAGGTGCCGCACACCGTCTTGGAAGGACACCGCTTCGCCGTCGAGCCGGTGGCGGAGGGCGAGGACCTGCTCTCGTGGGGGCTGCGTTTTGGACGGGCCGTCAGGGATATCGTGCCGGGGGATTACGCGTGCAACGAGAAGATCCTGCGCGTCCTCCGCGAACGCTTCGACCTCCCGCCCAGGGGCGGCGACGAAGATCCGGAAGGGACCTCCGACCAGGGCGGAGGCCGGGTCCCCGGCGGCTACCGCAAAGAAGGCCTGGAGTTGCCGGAGAACCCCAACTTCCGGGACGCGGAGCTCGAGCCTTACGTCCTCGACGAAGAGAACTTCGAGCCGGCGAGTCAGGTACCGCTCCACGACGAGCCCAGGACCTTTATGGGCTACCGGCGCGGCGCGGGGCGCGGCGTCGGGACGCGCAACTACGTGGTCGTGCTCGGCGTCAACTCGCGGCTCACCGGCTTCGTGCGGGCGCTGGAGTACGAGATGAACGGGGTGTCGGACGCCTACGAGAACATCGACGGGATCGTCTGCGTCGCCCACACCGAGGGGGGAGAAGGCCGAACGCCCAACAACCTCGACCTGCTCCTGCGCACCCTGAGCGGCTTCATGGTCAACCCCAACGTGGGGGCCGTGCTCGCCATCGACGGCGGCGACGAGGGGGCGGTCGCCAACGGGGCGCTCCGCCGCCACGCCGAGGAGCACGGCTACCCGCTCGACGACCTTCCGCACGAGTTCATGAGCCTGGAGGGCAGCTTCCGGGCCGACCTGGACCGGGCGAAGTCCCAGGTGATGGGTTGGCTGGAGGACGTGAACGCCCTCGGACGGACGGAAGAGCCGCTAACGGAGCTCAAGATCGGGCTCCAGTGCGGCGGGTCGGACGCGTTCTCCGGCGTCTCCGCCAATCCTCTCGTGGGTTGGGTCTCCAGGGAGGTCGTCAAGAACGGGGGGGCGGCGAACCTGGCCGAGACGGACGAGCTTATAGGGGCCGAGCGCTACGTCCTGAAGAACGTCAAGGACGCGGAGACGGCGAGGCGCTTTTTGGGGGCGGTCGAGCGGTTCAAGGAGCGCGCCTCGTGGCACGGGCACACGGCCGAGGACAACCCCTCGGGCGGCAACAACTTCCGCGGGCTGTACAACATCTCCATAAAGTCCATCGGGGCCGCGAGGAAGAAGGACCCGGAGGTGAGGATAGACCACGTCATCGAGTACGCCGAGAGGATGGACGAGGGCGGCTTCTACTTCATGGACAGTCCCGGCAACGACCTTGAGAGTGTTGCCGGGCAGGTCGCGGCAGGGGCGAACATGATCTTCTTCACCACCGGCAACGGCTCCATCACCAACTTCCCCTTCGTCCCGACCATAAAGGTCGTCACCACGACGGGCCGCTACGAACTCCTCTCCAAAGACATGGACGTCAACGCCGGCGCCTACCTCGACGGCGCCCCGATGGACGATCTCGGCGAGGAGATGTTCGAGCGGACCATCGAAGCCGCGAGCGGCGAGAAGACCGTCGGCGAGCGGGCCGGCCACGCCCAGGTCTCCATCTGGCGCGACTGGAAGCAGTCGGGCCCCGAGCACCTGCAAGAACTGGAGAACGCCCCCGACCCCGACGGCGAGCCGCTGCCCTTAGCGGGCGATGCCCCGGACGTGGAGTTCTCCTTCGAGGCGATAGAGACAGAGCGTGGTCCTGTGACGGATCAGGTCGGGCTCGTGATGCCGACGAGCCTGTGCTCGGGCCAGATAGCCCGCCGCATAGCCAACCGCCTGAACGAGCGCGGCGCGGGCTTCGCCGGGGACAAAGTGACCCGCTTCGTCGCCCTCCCGCACACGGAGGGCTGCGGCGTCTCCGCGGGCTCCGCCGAGGCCATCTACTCCCGCACCGTCCTCGGCTACCTCGCCAACCCCACCGTCAGGCTCGCCCTCCTCCTCGAACACGGCTGCGAGAAGACCCACAACGACTACTTCGAGAACCGCCTCGCCGAGCGCGGCCTGGACCGCGACCGCTTCGGCTGGGCCAGCGTCCAGCTCGACGGCGGCATAGAGAGCGTCGTCGAAAAGGTCGAAAACTGGTTCTCCGAGAACCTGGAGGCCTCAGACGACCTGCGGCACGAAACGGCCGGACCCGGCGCCTTGCGGCTCGGCCTCTACGCCGCCGGCCCCCTGCCGGACGACGCGGCGAGAAGCCTCGCCGAGATGACGCTCGCCGTCGTCGGCGCGGGCGGCACGGTCGTCGTCCCAGAGACGGCGGCGGTGCTCGGTTCAGAAGTGTACCTGGAGGCCGTTCTCGGAGGCCGTCCCGTCCAGAACACGCTCTCTTACGGGCAGGCTTTCGAGAAGCCTGGGTTACACGTCATGGAGGCGCCGACGGACCATTGGATCGAGACGGCCACGGGGCTCGGGGCGACGGGCGTGGAGCTCATGCTGGCCCACGTCTCAGGAAGGCCGTTACAGGCGCACCGCATGATCCCGCTGGTCCAGGTATCCTCGGACCCCGAAACCATCCGCAACCACGCCGACGACCTCGACGTTCTCCTGGACGGAGATCCCGAAGGTTGGACTCAGCAGGTCACGGAGACCGTCGCCGCCGTAGCTTCGCGCGAGTACACGCCGAAGCTACTCGGTGCGGGCAACACGGACTTCCAATTCACGCGTGGTCTGCTCGGCGTCTCGATGTAGGCGTCTCTAGCGTCCCAGCCAGCCCCCATCGACGGGCAGAACGGAGCCGTGGATGAAATCCCCCGCCGCGGACGCCAGGAGCACCACCGCTCCCTTCAGGTCCTCCGGCTCCCCGTAGCGGCCGGCCGGGATGCGGGCCAGAAGGGCCGTGGAGCGCTCCTCGTTCTCGCGTATCGCCCCGGTGAGTTCCGTCGTGTAGTAGCTGGGGGCGATGGCGTTGACGTTTATGCCCAAAGGCGCCCACTCGTTGGAGAGGGCGCGCGTGAGGTTGGCGATGCCGGCCTTGGAGGCGGCGTAGGA
>CAXTDD010000459.1:0-3238 GCA_964242955.1 uncultured Rubrobacteraceae bacterium
GAGGCGGACTTCTTCTCCTTCGGCACCAACGACCTCACCCAGACGGTGTGCGGCCTCTCCCGCGACGACGCCGAGGGCGGTTTCCTCACCCGCTACCTCGACGAGGGCGTCCTGGAGAAGAACCCCTTCCAGACCATAGACCGCGAGGGCGTCGGAAGGCTGGTCGCGATGGCCTGCCAGGGGGGCCGAGGGTCCAACCCGAACCTCAAGCTCGGCGTCTGCGGGGAGCACGGCGGCGATCCCGTTAGCATAGAGTTCTTCCACGAGGCGGGGCTCGACTACGTCTCCTGCTCCCCCTACCGGGTGCCGGTGGCGCGGCTCGCCGCGGCCCAGACGACCCTCCGCGACAGGATGCCCGTATAGAGGGGGGAGGGGGACGCGTCACGCCCGACGGCTCCTCGAAGACCGGCGTGGAGTTATCGGGTGGTGCGAACCGCGGGTTGCAAGATCGGGTACACTTCAGGTAGGCCGTTGGGTAACGGACGAAGCCCGATCGTGGGGAGGGTGAGGGCCGCGTTCCTGAATCGAGTGCCACCTTTGCGGAAAGGGGAGGCTTGAAGGTCGAAACGGACGCCATCCTGGTCTGCTCGAGTTGCGGTATCGAGGGCGAGCACGAGCTTCTGTACCTCTCGGATCACCTCCGCGCCAGCCGCTGCGGCAACTGCGGCGCGACCCTGCGTTTCTCCGAGCACGTCTACGCCGAGTACGCGTGGGACGTCGCCGAACGAACCGCCCGCATCCCGGGAAGGCTCGTCGGTGACGTCTTCAAGAGCCCCTCGTGGGTCGTGGCCTGGCCCATAAAAGCCCTTCGCAAACCCTTCTCGTTGCTTCGGGAAGTCGGCCAGGTGACGGCCTTCGAGCGCAGGCGCCGTTTTCGGAGGCTGCCCCGCCGCAAAGACGCCGCCCTGTAGAGCGAGGACCGGAGCCGCCCGACCCGGCTCCCGATCTTCCAAGCCCCATCATTCTCGTGGCTCGACGTCGGATGCGGCGGCGGATGCCTGGGGGTAGCTCCCCGACTGCCGCCATCATCTCCACCGGCCTACCCGCGCCCGGTGTTTTCGCCCGCGAGCAGCGCGTCGAGGTTCTTCCAGCCGTACGCTACTTCGGATAGCAACGCGCCGCCGAGCTCGAAACCGTCCTCCGCCACGGGCACGGCCCCGAGCGACTCGTAGAAGCCGCGGGCGGAGTGATTGTCGGCGAACACCCAGAGGAGCATCGAGGAGATCCCGCGCTCCACGAAATGCCGGGCGACGGCGACCACGAGTCGTCGGCCCGCGCCGGTGCCTTGGCCCACGGGCAAGACGTAGACCGTCTGCAGTTCGCCCTCGTACTCCTCCAACCCTTCCGAGACCCTACCTCTGGGTTGGCCCGACGCGAACCCGAAGACCCCACCATTGTTCTCTGCGACGAAGACGCAACCTTTGCCTGCCGCGATGACGCTCCGCCAGAGGCTCTCGGACTCGTCGTAGGAGAGGCCGTCGAGGTGGGCTTCGGGCACGATGCCCCCGTAGGCCGCCCGCCACGTGTCCACGTGCACGACGGAGATCCCGTGCGCATCGGAGGCCGTCGCCGGCCGTATCAGTTCGGACCGTCCTCCCGTGGGCCGAGGAACGACCCGACGGCCGCGACGATGTCGGCCTCTTCGGCCAGCCGCCCGACGCCGGGAAGCTCTTCGGTGGAAGCCATGACGCCTTCCGCCGGCCCGACGAAGCGGTGCCCCCATCCCCTCAAGGTCTCGACGTTGCGGACCGTGGCCGGATTGGACCACATCTCCGGGTTCATGGCGGGGGCCCAGAGCACCCGCTTTGCGCCGGCGAGGACGGTGGCCGACAGCAGGTCGTCCCCCAAACCCACGGCCACCCGGGCCATCGAGTCGGCGGTCGCCGGGGCGACGAGGACCAGATCCGCCCAGCGCGCCAGGGAGACGTGCTCGACCCTGCCGGAACGCTCCCACCAGGTCGCATCCGTGTAGAGCGGTTCCCCGGCGGCTATCGCGAGGGTCTCCTCGGGCACGAACCTGAAGGCGGCCTCGGTGGCGACGACCCTTACCTCGTGGCCGGCCTCCCTGAGGCGCCGGATCACGCCCGGCGCCTTGTAGGCCGCGATGCCCCCGGTCACCCCGACGAGTAATCCAGCCAAAGTAGGAGCTACCCGGCCGTACTGCGACGCGCCACGTCCATAAGAGCCCGCAAGGCTCTGTTGACGGACTCGGAGTCGGGGAACGCTTCGGACACGTCGGGAGAGAGCACCACCACGTCGCTGCCCTCGGCATACCGTCGCGCGTACTTGCCGCGCTGCCCGTCCCGGAAGTTGTACTCTTCCAACATCTCCGTGTCGCGGGAGCTACCTTCCTGACTCATACGTTCCCCTCTGGTGGCGCGTTGCCTTGCGGGCGCTGATGATCCTGACGGAATTCTCTCGTTCGGTGTAAACGATCACCACGATTTCCCGTCCTACGGACTCCCCGACGGTAACGAACCGGACCTCGTCCTGCGAGTGCGCGGGATCTTCTATGGTCAGCGAGAGCGGGGCGCCGAACACGGTCGCCGCCTCCTCCGGATGTTCCGAGCGCCTTGTAGGCCGCGATGCCGTCCGTCACCCCGACGAGTATCTTTTCGGCTTCCATGCGCCGGAGTATACCCGGGACGATCCGTGCGAAATTGCCGGTTAGAAGGTGGCCCGGAGGTGGTACTATACGTGCCCCGGTCGAGGGGACCGGAAGCGCGTTATCGACGGATGGACGGAGGGCTGTGGTCAGCAAAGTGCGGAGCCTGCGCTGGCTGGAAGATCTGAAAGAGTCGCAGAGGCTGACCGCCCGCGAGGAACGCCGCAAGGAGGAGATCCTGGACGTCTTCCGCGAGCTCTACGATATCTCCGTGAGAAACCCGGAACCACCCGTCTTCCCGCCGTGGCGCCCGTCCTGGTAGGGACGGGCCTCCGAACTTCGGCGAAACCGCGCCGGATTTCCCGCTAAGATAACCCATCATGGAACACACCATGAACGGCAAGGTGGCCCTCGTCACCGGAGCCTCCAGCGGCATCGGCGCGGCGGCTGCCCTGGAGCTGGCGCGGCGCGGCGCGTCCGTCGCCGTAGCGGCCCGGTCTGTCGAGAAGCTGGAGGTCCTGGCGGGTAGGGTCTCCGCCGCCGACGGGAGGGTGATCTCCGTAGAGGCCGACGTCGCGGACCGGGCTTCGGTGGAGGCGATGGTCGAACGGGTCGCGGAGGAGTTCGGGGGGC
>CAXTDD010000460.1:0-3217 GCA_964242955.1 uncultured Rubrobacteraceae bacterium
GTCTGGATCTGCGCGCTCTGGATCGTCGCGATCGTGGCCGCCGCCGCCGCCGTGGCACCCTGGATGCTCTACGCTGCCGGCCCGCTCGTCGGGATCGCGCTCGGAGGCACCTGGACGGTGAGCCGCGTCATGCTCGTGGCACTCTCGCCACCGGGGAAGCTGGGCGAGTTCTTCGGGCTCTTCTCGATGGCCGGTAAGGTCTCGGCGGTACTAGGACCGGCGGTCATCGCCGGGACGCTCTTCGCGTTGGACGACCTCGGGGCCGCGGCGTACAGGATCTCCATCGGCTCCCTCGCCTTCTTCACGGCGGCCGGCCTCCTGCTACTTCTGCGGATCCCCGACGTGCGCCCGGAGAAGAACGTCGAAGAGTTCGCCGGGCAGGCGCCGCGATCCAAGCCCCTTGATTCGCCGACGATGCGCGACGAAGATGTAGGACGATGAAGGGGAGAGACGCATAAAGCTCGTCGCGCTCACGGGGCAGGTCGTGACGGACTACGAGGTCTGGCCTGGGGGCACGGTGCTCCTCGGCGACGGGTCCATCGCCGACGTGGGCCGCGACGGCACTCTAGCCGAGGAGGCCGACGAGGTTTACGAGTACCTCGACTCGCTCATCCTGCCCGGCTTCGTGGACCTCCAGGTCAACGGGGCCTTCGGCATCGACGTTGCTTCAGAGCCCGACCGGATCGGAGAGCTCTCGCGGGCCTTGCTCTCGACCGGGACCACCGCGTATCTGCCGACCGTGATCTCCTCCCCCGAGAGCCTCTACGAGACGGCTCTTCCCGCTATCGGGACGGCTGCCAACGGTCCTTCTGAGGGCGCCGAGGTGCTCGGCGTCCACCTCGAAGGGCCTTTCGTGAACCTGGAGAGGAGGGGGGCGCATGCCGCCGCCCACGTCGCGAGCCCCGACCCCGGCCTGCTCGCCCGCCTGCTCGACCTCGGCCCGGTGCGGATGGTGACGCTGGCGCCCGAGTTGCGGGGTGCTACGGAGTTGATCGGGGCCGCAGCAGCCCGCGGCGTGGTCGTCTCGGCCGGCCACTCGGACGCGGGTTTCGAGCCCGCCTACGGAGCCTTCGACGGCGGGGTCGGCGGCGTTACCCACCTCTTCAACGGCATGGGCCCGATGCACCACCGCGAGCCGGGCCTGCCGGGCGCCGCCTTCGCCCACCCGAGGGTCGTCTGCGGCCTGATCTCCGACGGCTTCCACGTCCACCCCGAGATGGTCGGCCTCGCCTTCCGCATGCTCGGCCCCGACCGCCTCTGCCTGGTCACCGACGCTATAGCCGCCGCCGGCGCACCGGCCGGCGAGTACCGCCTGGCGACCCGCACCGTCTACTCCGACGGCGGCGTCCCCAGGCTCGGCAGCGGCGCCATCGCCGGTAGCGTTCTTTCCATGGTGGAGGCCTTCCGCAACATCCTCGCCTTCACCGGCTGCACCGTGCCCGAGGCCGCGCGCATGGCCTCGACGGTCCCGGCCAGGCTCCTCGGCGAGGGCCGGCGCAAGGGCCGCCTCGTCCCCGGCCACGACGCCGACGTGACCGTGCTCGCCCCCGACCTCTCCGTCGAGGCCGTCTGGCGAAGCGGCCGGCCCGCCCACTCGGCGGTGGCAAAGTGAAGAGGACCGCCGGCGCCGTAACCGTCGAGTGCGTCATGGGGGACATAACGGACCAGGGCGACGTGGACGCGGTCGTCAACGCGGCCAACGCGCGCCTGGAGCCCGGCGGCGGGGTGGCCGGCGCCATCCACCGTGCGGCCGGACCGGGTCTCGTCGAAGAGGCCCGGCCTCTGGGGCCCATAAGCCCCGGGGAGGCCGTCATCACCGGCGGCCACGGGTTGCCGAATCGGTTCGTGATCCACGCTCTAGGACCCGTCTACGGCCAGGACAAACCCGAACCCGAGATACTCGCCCGCTGCTACCGCAACTCCCTGGCCCTCGCCGAGGAGAACGGCGCGGTCTCCGTCGCCTTCCCCGCCATCTCCACCGGCATCTTCGGCTACCCCGTCGAAGACGCGGCCCGGGTCGCGCTGCAAACCGTTCGCGAAGAATCCGGGGGCCTCGGCGTCGTGCGTCTCGTCCGCTTCGTGCTCTTCGGCGGGCAGGACCTCCGGGCCCACGAACGGGCCCTCGCCAACGTGCTACCCGACGCCTGAGAGCGGCTTGCGTAAGGGTGGGCGCACCGGGTGTCGTAGGGGCGGTCGGGGAGCGGGTCCGCTCCCCTCTAGCGGTCGACCCGCCGCTGCATCTGCGGGGAATACCGGTCGCCCCGCACCTCGACGCCCAGGACGGTCGCCTCGATGTCGTGGAGGTCGTCGGGCGTGAGCTCGATGTCGGCCGCACCGACGTTCTCTTCGAGGCGGTGTGGCTTCGTCGTGCCGGGGATAGGGACGATCCAGGGCTTCTGGGCGAGCAGCCACGCCAGCGCGATCTGGGCGCGCGTAGCCCGCTTGTCGTCCGCGATCCCGCCGAGCACCTCGACCAGCGTCCGGTTCGCCCTACGGTTCTCTTCGGAGAAGCGCGGGACCGTGTTGCGGAAGTCGTCGCTGTCGAACGAGGTGTTCTCGTCGATCGCGCCCGTGAGATCGCCTCCCGTGTTTCGGTCGCGGGGCCGTAGGCGAAGCTCAAGCCCATCGCACCGTAGCCGAGGGCAGAGACCTCGAGACCGCCATCTCCCAAAATACGCTTCTGCATGATTCCTCCTTATTTCCAGCTCAGCCCTGAAGCCGTACGACGTTGACGAGCCCGTCAAGCGCTTGTGACGCCCGAAGCTGGACGACGCGCGCCGCGTCCGTCCCGCCCGGCCGAACCACGGGGCGTCACGTCGCGGCCCGCTCCCTGATCTTCTCGATCGCGGCGTTGAACCCGTCGGGGGTGCCGCTGGAGCCCGCGAGTCGGTCCACCCTCACCCCGTCGATGGGCCTCCCGACGACGCGCTCGGGGACCGCCTCGGCGAAGCGCTCCTGGTAGTCGCGCGAGGTCGGGTCGGTCGCCTGCGGCGTGACCTCCACGTCACGGATGACGCCGTCGTCGAGGGTGAGGGTCACGTCTATATTCGACGGCAGGCCGCCGTACCAGCCCTTGGCCGTGTAGCGACCGTCGGCGAACATCCGCGCGTACGAGAAGCGGAAGGCCCCCGCCAGATCTTCCACCCCCGCGAAGAAGAGCGCCGTCGCCAGCCCGTCGGCGGTCGCGGCATCGTCGGCGACGACCCACGTCGCGACC
>CAXTDD010000461.1:0-3211 GCA_964242955.1 uncultured Rubrobacteraceae bacterium
TTCCAGACCCGCAACCCCGTCCACCGCTCGCACGAGTACATCCAGAAGAGTGCTTTGGAGATCGTGGACGGCCTGCTCTTGAATCCCCTCGTCGGCGAGACCCGTTCGGAGGACATCCCGGCGGACGTGAGGATGCGTTCTTACGAGGTCATACTCGAGAAGTACTACCCGAAAGACCGCACGATGCTCGGCGTCTTTCCGGCGGCGATGCGCTACGGCGGGCCGCGCGAGGCGGTCTTCCACGCCGTCTGCCGCAAGAACTACGGCTGCACCCACTTCATCGTCGGCCGCGACCACGCCGGTCCCGGTAAGGACTCGCAGGGGAACCCGTTCTACGGCGACTACGACGCCCAGCACATCTTCGACGAGTTCGAGGAGGGCGAGATCGGTCTTACCCCCCTCTTCTTCGAGCACTCCTTCTTCTGCCTGACCTGCCAGGGCATGGGCACCACCAAGACCTGCCCCCACTCCAAGGAGAACCACGTCTTCGTCTCCGGCACCAAGGTCCGCGAGATGCTCGCAAACGGCGAGTACCCCCCGCCGGAGTTCTCCCGCCCCGAAGTCATAGAAGTCCTCATGGAAGGCCAGAAGACCTCGTAGAAGAATCGTTAACATTTGTTAAACTGTGGTGGGTTAGCAACAGCAAGCAACGATAAGTAACTGTAAGCAAAGGAGAGATGGCAGTGGAGAAGAAGCGCGGGTTCACTCTGTGGTTCACGGGTCTGTCCGGGGCCGGGAAGACCACCATTGCGGACATAGTCGAGCGTGAGTTGCGGATGCGGCACGGCAAGATCGAGGTTCTGGACGGCGACATCGTCAGGACGAACCTCTCCAAGGGCCTCGGCTTCAGTCGCGAGGACCGGGACACGAACGTCCTCAGGATCGGGTTCGTGGCGGACCTGTTGACGCGCAACGGCGTGGGCGTGGTCGTATCGGCCATCTCGCCGTTCAAGGAGGTCAGGGACCAGGTCAGGGGCAACGTGGGCGATGGCTTTATCGAGGTCTTCGTGGACGCGCCGCTCGACGTGTGCGCCGGCAGGGACGTCAAGGGCCTCTACAAGAAGGCTTTCAGCGGTGAGATCCCGCAGTTCACCGGCGTCTCCGACCCCTACGAGGCGCCGGTCAACCCCGAGCTCCACATAAAGACCGACGAGGAAGAGCCGGCCGAGAGCGCCGCGCGGGTCGTGGGCTACCTCGAAGAGCAGGGCTTCCTCCAGCCCGTCCCGGAGTTCAACCGGGCCTAGAACTCCCCGCGAAACCCCCGTAGACGGGTGTTACGCACTCCGGCATGGGGAAGGGCCCGGTCTCCGGCGGGCGGTTGGGCCGAGATATGCGGACGCTGGCATGATTGGCGGGGTGCCGGAGGCCCGCCGCGCGCTACGAGCGACGCGCGGACATCCACGAAGCCTTCCTCCATCGACCAGCAGTCGTGAGGTTCTGCAATGCCTGAGCGCCTTGCGGAACCTCACCTTGCGAGCGAGTGCTAAGCTCCTCTCCAGGGGCAAGAGTTGCACCGCGCCGGGCGGTCGAATTGCCGGTCGTGTTTCGGAGACGTGCCCGTGAACGGAGCTGAAGAACGGCGGGATTCGCTGAAGGAGAAGGTGTCGGCAGCCTTCGCCGATGTCCCCCGCCCCGACAAGAACAACATCGCCCTTTGCCCTTGCCCGGAGTGTACCGCGCTGACACGAACTCTCGCCGGTGTCGAGTGGAGGGCGGTCACGCCCGAAGTTCTGGAGGCGACCCACGAGCAACTGCCGCTGTTTTCTCCTCGAGCGTTCCGCTACTTTCTGCCCGCTTACCTTCTCCACTCGCTCGACCACTTCGGGTACGACGGCGTCTGCGAGTTCACCGTCTACGCTCTGACGCCGGGCAAGGAGACCGAAAGCAGCGCGGCCTACAATCGTGAGAGGTTCGCGCGGTTTGCGCCGGAGCAGATGGACGTAGTGCACGATTTTCTGGACCTGGCGAGGCAAGACGAGAGCTTCGCCGGCTACCATACGGCCATCGAGCGGGGCAAGAAGAGGCTGATGCGGTACGTCGGGCGGTAGACCGAAACACAACCAGGACGGGGACGCGCCGTCGGGCCTACACGGTTGCCTTCGGTGGATGCCTCGTCCAGCTCACCTCCATAGGCTCCGGAAGCGTGATGGCCGCGACACTCCTTATGCTTTACTCGCCGACCACGACGGTCGGGCAAAGGCCGAACCTCCGCGCGGAGACCGCCGGTTTCAGTTGGCTGGAGGCAAGATGCCCTACCTGGTACCGGCCACAAGCTCCTGCCGATACGGACATCCACGCCATCATCCCCTCATTCTAATAGGTCGGGGCTCTGCTCGGATCCCGCCCCGCCGGACACCTCGACGAGGCCCAACGGAACTAGCCGGCTCTGCCTGCCTGGCCTACGGGGTAGACGGAGCCGAGGCGGACGAACTAGCGGAAGAGACGGCCGTCGAGGAAGCGCTCGCCGAAGAGGTACTTGCCGGAGAAGCACTCGCGGAGGAGACGCTGGCCGGTCCGGCGCTCGTGATGAGGACGACCGGGGCTTCGGGGTCGGCCCGGGTCCCGGCGGTGGGCTCAGTGCCGACGACGGTGCCAGACTCTTCAGAGCCCGTCACGGACTCAACGGCGGCCACGGTGTAGCCGGCTTCGGAGACGGTCTTCGCGGCCTCCTCCAGGGTCTGGCCCGAGACGTCGGGTACCCCGCCGGCTGGATCCGCCGCGCTCTCGCCCCGACGTTCCTCTGTGGAGGTATTCCCGTCTGTGGGAGGCGCGGTTTGCTTTGCGGTTGCGACGTTGCCGGGCTCGCCGTTGGCTTCTTCTCGCGGCGTGTTCCCGTCCCCGTCGGCTTCGCCGCGGTCCTGGCTGGGGGGATCGTTCACCACGGCGGGGTTGCTGGGGTCTGGCCGGTCTGTGGTGGCCGTACCTTCCTCTTCGAGCGTCGGGAGAAGGAACGCGAGCAAGAGGCCGAGCGGCAAGACCGAGAAGACCGCGACCGTTGACCCCCGGCGCCCGCCGCCGGGGGGGCCGAGCCGGGGGGGCCCCCCCCGGCGACCCCCCCGGCGATCCGCCATTCCGGGTAGGCGAGATCCAGCCGGTACCGGCGCCCGTGCAGGACAACGGGGTACTGGACCTCGGGTGGTAGCCCGCCGAGCACCAGCGCCACCCGGGCTCGGCCGGGTGGGTCAGCAGCATCCAGGCGAAGACCGGCACC
>CAXTDD010000462.1:0-1229 GCA_964242955.1 uncultured Rubrobacteraceae bacterium
GCGTCCCCCCGCCCTCGACGACCTCGGGCTCGTGGCGGCCATCCGCGAGCAGGCCGCGGCCCACGGCCGTCTGCGCGAGGACGCCCGGACCGGTGCTGCGACGGGCCTCGGCTTCGCGGTCGAGGCGCCCGAAAAACTGCCGCCGTTGCCGGCCGCCGTGGAGGTGGCCTGCTACCGTATCGCCCAGGAGGCCATAACCAACGTCTCCCGCCACGCCAGGGCCACGCTCTGCCGCGTCAACCTCTCCGTGGAGGGCGACGCGCTACGCCTCGAAGTCTCCGACGACGGCGTGGGCCTGCCGGACACCGCCTCCCGCCACACGGGCGTCGGCCTCTCCTCCATGCGCGAGCGCACCGAGGAACTCGGCGGCCAGCTCTCCGTGACCGCGCCGCCGGAGGGCGGCACCCGGGTCTCCGTCCGCTTTCCTCTTCCCAACCCGGAAGGCACGACCGCCGAGGACCGGGCAGAGGACCTTTCGGCCCACGCCCCGGGCCGGGACCCCGGGGCCTGATGCCCGAAGCTTCCAACATCCGGGTCCTCATCGCCGACGACCATGCGCTGTTCCGCTACGGCGTGAGGGCCATGCTCGCCTCGGAGGACGGCTTCGAGGTGGCCGGGGAGGCCGCCGACGGGGAAGAGGTGGTGGCGCTCGCCGGGGAGATCTCGCCCGACGTGGTGCTCATGGACGTGCAGATGCCGGGCATAAACGGCATAGAGGCGACGCGGCGCATCGTGGGGAGGGACCCGAACGTCGGCGTGGTCGTCGTCACCATGTTCGAGGAGGACGACTCCGTGTTCGCGGCGATGCGGGCGGGCGCCAAGGGCTACGTGCTCAAGGGGGCCGACTCAGACGAGGTCATAAAGGTGGTCCGCGCCGTCGCCGGGGGCGAGGCCCACTTCGGGCCGGACATAGCCCGCCGGCTCATGGGCTTCTTCTCCTCTCCCAAGCCCGAGGTCAGGGAAGCTTTCCCAGAACTCACCTCCCGCGAGCGGGAGGTCTTGGACCTCATGGCGCGCGGCCTCGGGAACCCAGAGATCGCGCGCCGACTCTACCTCAGCGATAAGACCGTAAGAAACCACGTCTCCCACGTCTTCCTCAAGCTCCGGGTGGCCGACCGCTCACAGGCCATCGTCCGCGCCCGCGAGGCCGGGCTGGGCGGAGAGTAGCACGCCGGCTTCGCCGGCTTTCAGCACGCTTCGGCTTCGCCTCCGCTTTCAGCACGCTTCGG
>CAXTDD010000462.1:1329-3210 GCA_964242955.1 uncultured Rubrobacteraceae bacterium
GCTTTCAGCACGCTTCGGCTTCGCCTCCGCTTTCAGCACGCTTCGGGCCTGCGGCTCTCGCTCTCAGCCTGTCAGCAAAGGCAAAAGGCCGACCGGCCGAAACGCGGACGGCTACTTCAGCTCTACCGCGACGGGAAGGGCCCTCTCGCGCCAGTTTCGGAGGCTGCCGGGGGTGCGCTCGTACTTTGCGACGAGGAGGTTGCGGGCGAGCTGGTCCTCGTCCGCGTCCTCGACCATCCGGGCGCGGCCTGCGAAGGTCTCTTCGGAGATGCGGACGGTTGCGTTCGGTTGCTTGCGCAGGTTCTTGACCCAGTCCGATTCTGGGTTGCCGGCGAGCATGTAGAGGGTGCCGGTTTCGGGCACGAGGGAGAACCAAATCTCGATCTCGTGCGGGTTTCCCGTTTTGCGTCCGGTGGTGGTGAGGTAGCAAAATGAGGCCTCGGGCATCAGGTTACAGGCCTCAGGAACGAGGAGAAGGGGCCAGAGCGCGCATGACCAAGATTCCCCGCGGGGTTCTCGCCTGAAGCCTGAAGCCTACTGCCTCAATTCGACGCGACGGATCTTGCCGCTCGTCGTCTTCGGGAGGTCGTCGATGAACTCGATCTGACGCGGGTACTTGTACGGGGCGGTGTTCGCCTTGCAATGGTCCTGGAGCTCTTTCTTTAGTTCTTCTGACGGCTCGTAGTCCCCGCCGACGACGACGAAGGCTTTGACGATGCTGCCGCGGTCCTCGTCGGGGGCCGGCACGACGGCGCTCTCGACGACCGCCGGGTGCTCGATCAGGACGCTCTCTATCTCGAACGGCCCGATGCGGTACCCGGCCGATAGTATGACGTCGTCCGAACGCCCCACGAACCAGAGATAGCCGTCCGCATCGCGATAGGCCCTGTCTCCGGTCAGGTAGTGCCCGTTCCTGAAGACCCCTTCCGTCTCGTCGGGCTGCTCCCAGTACTCTTTGAAGAGGACGGGAGGACGACCGGAGAGCGCGAGGTCGCCGGGTTCGTCGGGCGGGCACTCGTCGCCGCTCGTGTCGACGACCTTCACGTCGCAGCCGGGGGAGGGCTTGCCCATCGAGCCGGGGCGGACTTCGAGGCCGGGGAAGTTGCCGACGAGGAGGGTGTTCTCCGTCTGGCCGTAGCCGTCGTAGATCGTGATGTCGTGCAACTCCTTCCAGCGCTCGATGACCGCGGGGTTCAGCGGCTCGCCGGCCGAGACGGCGTGCCGGATGGAGGAGAGGTCGGCGCGTTCGAGCTCGGGGGTCTTGGCCAGGAGGCGGTACTCCGTCGGGGCCTGGCAGAGGACGGTTATGCCGTGTTGTTTAATGAGGTCGAGGCGTTCGGCGGGGTCGAAGCCGCCCTCGTGGAAGAAGATCTCGGTCCCCAGGCTCCACGGTCCGAGAAAGATGTTCCAGATGCTCTTGGCCCACCCCGTCCCGGAGGTGCACCAGAGCCTGTCCCCCTCTTGAAGGTCTAGCCAGTACTCCGCCTGCATACGAGTACCGTGGGTGTAACCCTGGGTGTGCAGGGCGCCCTTGGGATTCTTCGTCGTCCCCGAGGTGTAGAGAAGGAACGCGCCGTCTTCGGCGCTCGTGTACTCCGCCTCGAACGCATCCGATGCCTCGCCCATCAGCGCCTCGAAGGACTCCCAACCCTCCCGCTCGGCGCCGAGGGAGACGTAGTTTTCGATGCCCGGCATCGTCGGGCGGGCCGCCTCCGCCTCTTCGATGTCCGGCTGGTCCGCGACCAGCATCGCGGCCCCCGAGTGCCCGGCCCGGAACCGGAGATCCCCGGCACGAAGCTGCGGGGCGCAGGGGATGGCGATGGCGCCGAGCTTGAGCAGACCGACCATGACGGCGTGCCACTGCGGGATCTTGCCCATCAG
>CAXTDD010000463.1:0-3208 GCA_964242955.1 uncultured Rubrobacteraceae bacterium
ATCTGAGGGGATTGGAGAGCGGTGTCGAGGGCCTGCGCGTCGGGGTGGTCACGGAGCTCATGGACGAGCGCATCGACGCCGGGGTGCGCGAGGTGGTGAGCCGGGTAGCCACGGGGCTCGACGCGGCGGGGGCCGAGGTTGGGGAGGTCAGCCTGCCGCACGCCTACTACGCGCTGGAGGCCTACTACATCATCGCGCCCGCCGAGGTTTCCTCGAACCTGGCCCGCTTCGACGGGGTTCGTTACGGACTTCGGGTGCCCGCCGACGGGGTGCACGAGATGTACCGGAAGACCAGGGAGAAGGGGTTCGGGGCCGAGGCGAAGCGCCGGATCATGCTCGGCACCTACGCCCTCTCGTCCGGCTACTACGACGCCTACTACGCCCAGGCCCAGAAGGTCCGCACGAAGATAGTGGAGGACTTCCGCAACGCCTACGCGCGCTACGACGTCCTCGTCTCCCCGACCTCGCCCTCCGTGGCGTTTGAGATCGGAGCCAAAACGGACGACCCGCTCGCGATGTACCTGCAAGACATCTGCGCCGTCCCGGCATCCTTGGCCGGCGTCCCGGCCATAAGCGTCCCCGGCGGCCTCTCCGACGGCCTGCCCGTCGGCGTGCAGCTCATGGGCGACCACTTCACAGAGCCGATGCTCCTGCGTGCCGCCCACGCCGCGGAACAGGCGGCCGACTTCGAGTTCTCGCCCAGGCCGTAGCCGACCGTCGGGAGGGGCGGGCGGCTGCGCTATAATCGTTCCATGGTCGAGCGCGCCGCCACGCAGGGTTCTTTGAGCGTAGAGGACTACCTGGAGATGGAGAAGACGGCGACCGTCCGTCACGAGTACGTGGCCGGCGAGGTCTACGCCATGGTCGGGGTGAGCCGCCGTCACAGCAGGATCGCCGGCAACATCTTCCGTTTGCTCGCCGTCGCGGCGGCCGGCGGTCCGTGCCGGTTACACCAAAGTGACATGAAGCTCCAGATAGAAGACGTCTTCTACTACCCGGACGTTATGGTCGCCTGCGAGGACGAGCCCGATGATCCGTACTACGAGGACAACCCTTGTCTCGTCGTCGAGGTCGTCTCTCCGAGCACCGAGAGCACGGACCGGCGCGAGAAGCTCGCCGCCTACAAACGCATCTCCGGCCTGAAGGCCTACCTGATCGTGGACCAGGAGCGGAGACGGGTCGAGCGGCACTTCCGGGACGAAGAGGGCTCGTGGCATCGAGGAGACCTGGTAGACGAAGGACACTTCTCCGTTCCCTGCCCTCAGACCTCGTTGTCGCTGGCGGAGATCTACGAGGGGCTGTAGAAGCGGGTTTGTAGGCTCATCTGGGGCCCCGGCCCCGATGCTAGAATGTTCCCGAGCAGGCGACGCGCGGGCGGAGGACTACCACTTTGCAGACACAGGAGAAGCAGACGTACCAGGCGGTAATAGGGCTGGAATTCCACGTCCACCTGGCGACCCGAACGAAGATGTTCTGCGGCTGCCGGGTGACGTACGGTGAGCCGCCCAACACCCACACCTGTCCTGTGTGCCTCGGGCATCCGGGCGCCCTGCCCGTCGCCAACGAGAAGGCCATAGAGCTCGGGGTGATGGCGGGGCTCGCGCTCAACTGTGATGTGTCGGATAGGGCCGTCTTCGCGCGCAAGAACTACTTCTACCCGGATTTGCCGAAGGGGTACCAGATCTCCCAGTTCGACGAGCCGATCTGCCTCGGCGGCCACCTCGACGTACCGCTGGACAACGAGACGATAAGGGTAGGCATCACGCGCCTGCACCTGGAGGAGGACGCGGCCAAGAACGTCCACTTCGGCACCTCGGGCCGGATGCACGGCTCCGTGGGTTCTCTAATAGACTTCAACCGCGGCGGCACCCCGCTTATGGAGATCGTCACCGAGCCGGACATCCCTTCGCCCGAGGCGGCCCGGGCGACGGCCAACCACCTGAAGGAGATCCTGCGTGCCATAGGGGTCTCTGAGGCGGACATGGAGAAGGGCCAGCTCCGCTGCGACGCCAACGTCTCCATCCGCAACCCCGACGGCTCGTTCGGCACCAAGACCGAGCTCAAGAACATGAACTCTTTCCGGTTCGTCGAGAAGGGGATAGCCGCCGAGCTCGCGCGCCAGCAGGAGATCCTGGCCGGCGGCGGCCGAGTCGAGCAGACCACCCTCCACTACGACCCCGAGACCGACGAGGTCCACGAGCTGCGCTCCAAGGAGTTCGCCCACGACTACCGCTACTTCCCCGAGCCCGACCTGCTGCCCCTGGAGCTCTCTGGGTCGTACGTCCGGGAGATAGAAGAACTTATGCCCGAGCTTCCGGACGCGATGCGGTCGCGGTTCGTCGAGCAGTACGGCCTGTCGCCGTACGATGCAGGCGTGCTCACGGCCGACCGGGATCTCGCCGTCTTCTACGAGGAGGTCGCGGCGCAGGCGGATTCCAAGCAGGCCTCCAACTGGATCTCCGGCGACCTGCGCGCCCTCATGAACGAGGCCGGCGAAGACATCGCAAGGTCGAGGGTCACGCCGGGCCACATGGTAGAGCTGATCTGGCTCGTCGCCGACGGCAAGGTCTCCCGCTCCGCCGCCCGTACCGTCCTGGCCGAGGTCTTCAAGACGGGCGACCGCCCGGCCGAAGTCGTCGAGCGCGAGGGCCTCGGCGCGGTCGAGGCCGACGAGCTCTCCGGCGTGGTGGACGGCGTCATCGCCGCCAACCCCGACGAGGCCGGGCGCGTACGGACCGGCGACAAGAAGGTTGTCGGCTTCCTGATGGGGCAGGTGATGAAGGCCACCCGCGGCAACGCCGACGGCGGACGCGCCCGCGAGCTCCTCCTCCAGAAACTCGGCTCCTAGAACCCTTTGCCCCGCCCGACGCCGAACGTCGGCGTGCCCCTCCTCGGACCATCCGGATACCCAGACGCGGTCCGGGTATCCGGCGGCGAGCCGGTCCCCTTGCGCCTGCCGACCGCGAAGCCCAAGGGCGGCGTCGCCCTGGCGCGGGAATGGATCGCCGACGCGGTGGAGATCTCCTGCGGCGCGCCCGGCCTCGATGCCCTGCTGCTCTCCGCCGAACGCCAGGAAGAACTCTTCGGGATGCTCCTCGCCTCGGTCCGCCTCGGCCTCCCGGCCGTCTGCGCCCCGTCATCTGGCACGCCCCTGGCCGCCGCCCTGACGGCGCTCGGCCTCGCGCCGGTCTCGGGCGACGCGTCGAGC
>CAXTDD010000464.1:0-3207 GCA_964242955.1 uncultured Rubrobacteraceae bacterium
CGGGTGGGGTTGGCCCGGGCTCTTCAACTTCGCGGTGGTCAAGAGCAACCCGGGGGCGCCGGCCGCCGCCACGGGCGTTACGCAGACCGGGGCCTCCGGCGGGGCCGCCGTCGGGCCGATACTCTTCGGCCTCGTGGTCGAGACCGCCGGCTACGGGACGGCCTGGCTGTTCTCGGGCGTGCTCGCCCTCGTCGCGCTCGTGGCGGTCCTCGCCGGCAGGCGCATGGTCCTGCGTGGCCGGACGGGGGGGCACCCGGCGGCCTTTACAAACGCTCGCGAAAAAGGGTAACGTGGCCTCCGTGAAATCCGTCTTGCGCAACGAGAGTCCGTGGGCGTTCGGGGCCGTGCTTTTGGTGTCCGTCGTAGGGCTCTTCGTCGGGGTGTGGGGGAGGGTGTGGAACCTGGGTTTCCCGCCCAAGCAGGTGTGGGATGAGATCTACTTCCCCGTCATGGCGAACAAGTACCTGCGGGGGGTGGAGTTCTTCGACCTCCATCCGCCTCTGGGCAAGTTCATCATAGCCGCCAGCATCGCGCCCTTCGGCAACACGCCCTTCGCGTGGCGCCTGATGCCGGCGGTCTTCGGGTGCGCCCTGATCGCGCTCGCGGGCGCCGCCGGTTGGTACCTGTTCAAAGAGAGGGTGGCCGTGCCGCTCCTGGTCCTCCTCTTCGCCGGGGAGACCATCCTGATCGTCCACTCCCGCACCGGGGTGATGGACATCTTTCTCGTCTTCTTCGTGATGGCGACCTTCCTGGCCGCCCTGTGGGCCAGGACGTTTCGTCACGCCCTCCTGACGGCCGTGTTGCTCGGGCTTGCGGTCAGCACCAAGTGGGCCGCCTTCCCCGTCGCGATACCGGCGGGGTACGTGCTCTGGAGGAAGGGGCTGCTGAAACCGTTCGTCGCGAGCCTGTGGATCTCGGTGGTCATCTACTTCGCCCTGGTCTACGTGGAGCGGCTCATCATCGTTACCTCGAACCCCGTGGAGGCCTGGGTGGACGTGTGGAGCTGGCACCTGGAGGCGCTGGACAAGGTCACGGCGGCCATACCCCACGTGTGGGGGTCGCCGTGGTGGAGCTGGCCCGTGATGCTGCGCCCGATCCGCTACTACTACGGCGTAAACGGGGAGTCCCAACTCCAGATCCTGCTCGCCATCGGCAACCCGCTCGTGTGGTGGGGCAGCACGCTCGCCGTCCTCGCCGGCGTCTTCGAGCTCGCGCGGCAGGCGATCACTCGGAGGCTTTCTCTGGACGAGCCGCTCATCCCGATCCTGCTCGGCTACTTCGTGCTGCTTTTGCCCTGGATCCCGGGCACCCGCATCCCGTACATCTACAACTACCTGCCGATGTACGCCTTCGCCCTGCTGGCCCTGGCCTACTGGCTGGTGAGGGTTTGGCGCGGCGGGCGCTTCGGGCCCTGGGTCGTCGTCGCCTTCGCGGTGGGCGCCCTCGCCACCACCCTGTTCTTCCTGCCCCTGGCGACCACCCTCCCGATCGACCAGGACGATTTCGCCCGGCGCATCCTGTTCGACTCGTGGTTCTACCAGCAGAACCCCGTGCCCGGCAGCGGCTGTACGCCCCCCGACCCCGCACCACGTTGTTTTTAGGTTTCAGGCTGTAGGTTTCAGGCATCAGGATAGTCCGGGGCGGAAGCGCGGTTGCGCCCGCGAACGAGGTTGTCAAGGTTGTCAATTCTGACAGCGGAGTCTATAAGTGTTGATCCATCCCGCTGTAGAGGGTTGCGGTTTGCAACCACCGTTCCGGTAAGCGATCCTTCCTGATGCCTGTAGCCTGGATTGCTGCAGGATCATTCTCCCGCGCGACACTGCGAGTCTACGCTTCTTGTATGTTGTCCCCGGGGCGGATGGGGCCCGCCTGTATTACCCTGGCGCAGATGCCGCCGCGGTTCTTCAGCGCGCGGGTCATGCCGCGTTCGCTCAGGTCCTGGACGTGCCGGCACGGTGGCCTGGAGCGGTCGTATTCGAGGACGGCTTCGCCGACGCGGAACCTCTTGCCGCGCAGGTCCGTGAGCTTGACGCCGCGGGTGACGATGTTGCGGCGGTGCTGGCCGGACTTTATGGCGAGGCCCTGCTCCTCGATCTCATCGAGGTGCTCGCCCTCGATCAGGGTGACCTGGCAGACGTCGCCGTACCGCGTCCAGAAGCCCGTACCCTCGTAGTAGCGGTCGCCCGCGATGCCGCCGTTCTCGACGGTCTTCACCTCTTCGACCTTCTGCATCGCCGCGCTGCCTTCCCCGGTGACGAAGATCCTTTCCACGAAACCTAGCTTCTCCACGGATAACCTCCCGGTGTCCTACAACCAACCCCAGGTGGTCGGCAATCTCAATAGCTTACTAGAGAAGCACGACGTTAGTGACGATTCTTACTCCTGAGATGCTTTCTCACCCGCCACACTGCGTATATCTTTATTGAGGGTCTGAGAAAGACAAAAGCCACCAGCAAGAAAACTACTGCTAGCGCAACCAGAAGAGCCGTTACCTGCAAGCTCGCAGTCTCAGAGGCTTTTAGACCAAGACGCAGGTAAAGGAACACCATTATCGCGGCGGGAACCAGCATCGCCACTGCATACAACCATCGCCACCAGGCAACTTTGGCTTCGATCTTCCCTTCGTGATCGAGTCGCAGATGGGGAAGAGCGGTCTTGATCGTTCCCCAATCCAGACCGTTCGAGTGGTCTTGCGAGATTCCGTGCAGTTCGCGCCCCAGGTTGATGTTCGTATCAATACCCTCAGAGATCTTTAGTAACAGACGCTCCCTCTTGAGGCTCAGATGATGATTCATCGCGGTACTAAGCGTTTCCGGGTTACCAAGTTGCTCCAAGAGAAACCGCGCGGTCTCGCGCTCTCTGTTGAGATACCATTGAGGAAGGTGAATCAACGACAACTGATTGGCGATGTAAAGGGCTAGTAGAGCGACAAAGATCCACCAAGGACCTCCCTCCGCAATACTTGAGTAGTTCAAACTCATGCCAAGGCCTTCCCGAAGGTGAACACGTTTCGCTGCTCACTATTCAGTAGCATTCAGTAAGTATATGGGCATGCCGTACTGATCAATACTAGCAATGTGCGTTACGGTTGATATTTCGAGATGGTGTTGCTGTACCGTACCCGCCGCCTGGGGGCCCGGCCGGACATTGCCCGGTTCCCCGTCTTCGATGTCGCGCGGAACGGGGCCGTCGCCCCTACGCGGTGTC
>CAXTDD010000465.1:0-3206 GCA_964242955.1 uncultured Rubrobacteraceae bacterium
TGCACTTCGGGCAGGGGACGTGGCTCATGAACTCCTCGATCTTCTCCCGCCGGTATTCGGAGTCCGTTTCCGCATACCGGCGCGTCAGGTTGCTCACCACGCCGTCGAACTTCGTCATGTACTGGCGCCTGCGGTTGTAACGGTTCTTGTAGGAGACGTAGATCCTCTCCCCGTCGGTACCAAAGAGGATGAGGTTCTTGTGCTCCTCCGGGAGATCCCGCCACGGCGAGTCCAGGTCGATGTCGTACTTCTCCGACAGCGCCCCGAGCACGCTCCTGTGGTACTCCGTCTGCGAGTTGGACCACGGCACGACCGCGCCCTCGTTGACGCTGAGGTCCCCGTTCGGAACGACGAGCTCCGGGTCTATCTCCAGCCGGCTCCCCAACCCGTCGCACCGGTCGCAGGCCCCGTGCGGGCTGTTGAACGAGAACGTCCTCGGCTGTATCTCAGCTATAGAGGCGCCGCAGTTCGTGCAGGTGAACGACTCCGAGAAGAGCATCGACTCGCCGGGGCCGTCCCTCTCGACGGTCTCTATTTGCACCAACCCCTCGGCCAGTTTCAGGGCCGTCTCGATGGAGTCGGTAAGGCGGCGCTCCATGCCGTCCCGGATCACGAGCCGGTCCACCACCACGTCTACATCGTGCTTGTAGTTCTTGTCCAGCCCGAGATCGACCGGCAACTCGTGGGTCTCGCCGTCCACCCTCACCCTCGCGTAGCCCTGCTCGGCGAGGTCCTTGAACATCTTGGAGTACTCGCCCTTGCGACCGCGGACGACCGGCGCCAGCACCATGAACCGCGTCTTCTCCGGGAGGGTGAGAACCTTCTCGACCATCTGCTGCGGGGTGGAGGAGGCGACCGGGAAGCCGCAGACGTGGCAGTGGGGCCGTCCGGCGCGGGCGTAGAGGAGGCGCAGGTAGTCGTAGATCTCGGTGACCGTGGCCACGGTCGAGCGGGGGTTGTTGCTGGTCGTCTTCTGGTCGATGGAGACGGCCGGCGAGAGCCCATCTATATGGTCCACGTCGGGCTTGTCCATCTGGCCGAGAAACTGGCGGGCGTAGGCCGAGAGGCTCTCGACGTAGCGGCGCTGTCCCTCGGCGTAGATCGTATCGAAAGCCAGCGAGGATTTGCCGCTCCCGGAGAGGCCCGTGACGACGACCATCACGTCGCGGGGCAGGGAGACGGTTACGTCCTTCAGGTTGTGCTCGCGCGCTCCCCGCACGACGATCTGGTTATCGGCGATCGCCCATCACCCCATCTCTCGCGATTTTACCGGCAAGTATACGGCCCCCTTCTCGGAGGCCAAAGAAGCAGATTACTGTAAGGGAGATTTTAGCATCAAGCGCCGCTCCGGGAAGGTCCGAAGCCTTCATTCTCTAACATTCTCGGCGGGTCAGCATCTCAGCATGTCAGCACTTCAGCCCGTCAGCTTTTGGGTGTTTTGCTGAGAGCGCAGGCCGAAGGCCGGAGCGTGCTGAAAGTGCCCGAAGGGCACATGCTGAGAGGCGCGCAGCGCCGGGCTGACGAGCGGAGGCGGAGCCGGAGCGGGCTACAACGTTTGCCATTCTCGTTTGTTGGCCTCACAATGATACCGGCCGGTTACAGCGTGTTGCGAACGGAGATGGCCGTGATCCTGAAAGACTTTTCGCGGGTGATGCTGGAGGAGTTGGGCGCGGACTGCCCGCTGCCGGGCGACGCCTCGCGGGTGGTCGCCGGTGTCTCGGTGGACGAACCGCTGAAGGGTTGGCTCGGCAAGGACGAGGCCGCCGTCACCGCAAGAGACGCCATCGACGACGCCTTCCTCAAGGAGGTCGCCGCCGGTGGCTCCCCCGCCGTGATCTGGCGCTCGGACGGGGCGGCCACGACGGAGGCGTTGGAGACCGCGGCGGCTTTGGACCTGGCCTTCTTCGTGATCCCGCCGGACGTGCCGCTGCGGCGGCTGCAGGCGGTGTTCTCGGGCGGCGACGATCTGCTGCTGCTCTCCCACGGCGCGGGCCGGGCGCTGGTCGAAGGCGCTGGAGGGGAGTCCTCCGTCGCCGCGTCGGCCGCGCGCATCTCGGGTTTGCTTGGCCGGTCGGTGGTCATAGAAGATCCCGTCGGGCGCCTGATCTCCAGCGCCCCAGGCCCCGATGCCAAAGAGGGGAACGGGCTGCTGGACCTCCTCGAAGAACGCGCGCTGCGCGCCTCGCGGGCGTCCGGGATCGAGGAGACCCGGCGCGAGCGCCGGGACCGCTACGCGAGGCTGCCGGACGGCTACCTCTCCGTCCCCGTCGAGCGGTGGCGGGTCGAGGGCCACGAACTCTTCTGGACCCCCATAGGGACCGGCGCACCGGCCGGTTACCTGTGGGTGGACCTCGAAGGAGACAAGCTCAGGCCCGAGGACGTCGTCCTGCTGTACTGGGCCAGGCGCGTACTCGAGTCCGAGCTCGGCAAGGACCGCGTGCGGCTGGAGACGGAGTTGGGTGTCCGCGGGGACTTCGTGGACGACCTGGTGAACGGGCACTACGGGTCCGTCAGCCTCCTCTTGCAGCGGGCCGGGTACCTCGGCGCCGACCTCGCGGACGGCGCGCTCGTCCTGATCGTGGACATAGACGACTTCGCCCGCTACCTGGAACGCCGCAGGCCGAAGGAGCCCGCCATCCAGGAACTCAAGCGCCGCCTGGCCGAGGCCGTGCGGATGCAGACCCGCCAGCTCTTCTCCAACTTCCTCCTGGGTCCCCGCTCGGACAACGTAATAGTCTTCCTGGGCTCCTCCGAAGACACGCCGCCCGAGGACCTGCCCGAGAAGGCCCAGCTCCTCGCCAAGGGCGTGCAGCGCTACGTCAAGGGCCTCCTGCCCGACCTGACCATCTCCGTCGGCATCGGGCGTCACAAAAAGAACCCGGCCCTCCTCCCCGACGCCTACTCGGAGGCCGAAGTCGCCCTGGAGATCGGGCACAGGATCCACGGCCCCTCCGCCGTCTCCACCTTCGAGGGCACGGGCACCTACAAGCTCCTCTTCCGCGTCCTCCAGGAGAACCCCGAAGAACTCGAATCCTTCTACCAGGAGACCCTCGAGCCCGTCGTCCGCTACGACTCCCGCTACAGCACCGAGCTCGTCCAGACCCTCGTCACCTACCTCGGCAACGACGCCTCCACCGTCCGCACCGCCTCGGACCTCTACGCCCACCGCCACACCATCCGCTACCGCCTCGACCGCGTCAGCGAGC
>CAXTDD010000466.1:0-3202 GCA_964242955.1 uncultured Rubrobacteraceae bacterium
GGCGGGAGCCGCGCGAGGAGCGGCTCAGGCGGCGGTCGAGGAAGGAGCGACCGTTACTTATCGTGAACACCGGCCACGGGAAGGGGAAGAGCACGGCGTCTTTCGGGGTGATGATGCGCGGGTGGGCGAGGGGCTACCGGATCGGTGTGTACCAGTTCGTCAAGAGCAACAAGTGGAACGTCGGCGAGCAGACGGCCGCGGAGGCTTTGGGCAATATAGACTGGTTCAAGCAGGGTGACGGGTGGACCTGGACGGTGAAGGACCTGGAGCACTCGGCCGACCTTGCCCGGGAGGGATGGGAAGAGGTCAAGCGCCGCCTCGCGGACGAGACTTACGACATGGTCCTGATGGACGAGTTCACCTACCCCATGACGTTCGGCTGGGTGGATACGGCAGAGGTCGTCGAGGTTTTGAAGAACCGGCCCGGTTTCCAGCACGTCATCATCACGGGAAGGGACGCCCCGCAGGAGCTCGTGGAGATCGCGGACCTCGTGAGCGAGGTAAAGAAGATCAAACACCCCTTCGACGAGGGCTACAAGGGCCAGAAGGGCATCGAGTGGTAGGGGCCTCGGTCACCGGCGACGCCCTGGTCGTGGACCTCCGACTCGAACACCGTTGCCTCTCGTCGGCCGTCCTCGGCGGGGGGCTCGGGCGCGTACGGACCTGGCTCAACGCCCAGGTCCCCGACGACTACGCCAGGATGGACCCGGCAGAGCACCTGCGCGAGATCTCCTCCGAACGCCGCCTCCCCGGCCCCGTCGTCGGCATGCTGACCGCGGCCCTCGTCAGGGACCACGCCTCCACAACCCACGGCCTCGCCCGGACTTTTGCGACCGTAGGCGTGCGGGACGCGCTGGCCGCCGCTGGCGAAGCGCCTGTTCGCGCCCGCAGGACCGGCACCATAAACGTCCTCGTCGTGTTGGGCGCCCCGCTCACGGACGCCGCCCTGGTAGCTGCCGTGGCGACGGCGACGGAGGCCAAGGTACAGGCCCTCGCCGAAGCCGGTGTTCCGGCCTCCAACGGCCTCGGAACGGCGACCGGCACGGCCACCGACTCCATCTGCGTGGCCTGCCCGGACGTCGCCGCGACGGCGCCGCTGGACTTCGCCGGCACCGCCACGCCCGTCGGCCGGGACATCGCCCGGTCGGTCCACTGCTCGGTCCTGGACGGCACGGAGCGCTACCTGCGCCGGCGGGCCGCGAACGAAGGGGCGTAGATGAGCCCGGACGACCGGGTACGGGAGCTGGCCCGCCGGGTGCGTCCCGCCAATGTAGAAGCCATCGAACGGGCCGCGGGGCGGCACGGTGGGCTCGTCAAGCCGCAGGGCAGCCTCGGGAGGTTGGAGGACCTCGGGGCGAAGTTGGCCGGGATATCGGGCCGGTGCCCGCCGGCCGTGCCGGAGAATCCTGCGGTGGTGGTGTGCGCCGGGGACCACGGCGTGCTGGACCGCGGCGTCTCGCCGTGGCCCGGGGAGGTAACGGCGGCTATGGTCGAGAATATCTGCGCCGGCGGCGCGGCGGTCAACGCCGTCGCGAAGACCGTGGGGGCCAGGGTGGTCGTGCTCGACGTCGGGGTCGCGGGGAACCTCGACCCTCACCCGTCCCTGCGAGACGCGAAAATCCGGTCCGGTACGAGGGACCTCAGCCGTGGTCCCGCCATGGGCCGCGATGAGGCCGCGCTCGCGGTGCTGGCCGGGATCGACGTCGCGGAGGATACGATTCGGGGCGGCGTGGACCTGCTCGTCACGGGCGACATGGGCATCGGCAACACCACGCCGGCCGCGGCCCTGATCTCGGCCTTCACCGGCCGCCCGCCGGAGGAGACCACGGGCCGCGGCACCGGCATCGACGACGAGACGTTCTTGCTCAAGGTGGGCGTGGTGCGCGAGGCGCTGGACCTGCACCGCCCCGACCCCGGAGATCCCATCGGCGTCCTCGCCGCCGTCGGCGGGCTGGAGCACGCGGCCATCGTCGGCGTGATCCTGGCCGGCGCGGCCTCGGGCGTGCCGGTCGTCCTCGACGGCGTCGTCTCCAACTCCGCGGCCCTCGTCGCCCACAGCCTGGCCGCCGACTCCCGGGCTTACGTGGTGGCAGGACATTTCTCACCCGAGCCTGGGGCGAAGATTGTACTGGACCACCTCGGTCTCGAACCCCTCCTCGACCTCGAGATGCGCCTCGGCGAAGGGACCGGCGGCCTGCTCGCCGTCCCGCTCGTCCGCGCCGCCGCCCGCACGCTGGCCGAGATGGCGACCCTGGAAGACCTGGGTTTCGGTTGAGCGCCCTGACCGAAGAGAACATCCTGGCGCTCGAAAGCCCGCTGGCCCGCGCCGTCGAGGTACACGAAGCGCTGGGTTCGACCCAGGAGCGCGCCCGCGAGTTGGCCCGGGCCGGCGCCCCGCAGGGCACGCTCGTCGTCGCCGGTATCCAGACCGGGGGGCT
Source organism: uncultured Rubrobacteraceae bacterium (assembly GCA_964242955.1). GTDB lineage: Bacteria > Actinomycetota > Rubrobacteria > Rubrobacterales > Rubrobacteraceae > Rubrobacter_D. The sequence goes on from CAXTDD010000466.1 coordinate 2,439, forward strand.
CGGGCGGCTGCGTCGGGCGTGGGGCTCGCCCGAAGGAGGGCTCTGGATGTCCCTCGTGCTGCGGCCCGAGTTGGAGGCCGCCGCGGCGCCCCGTATCACCCAGGCCGCCGCCGTCGGCGTGGCGAAGGCGTTGCGGGAGGTCGGGGCGAAGGTCGGCATCAAGTGGCCCAACGATCTGCTCGCGGAGGCCGGAGGCAAGATCTGCGGCATCCTGGCCGAGTCCAGCCTCCTGAGCGTGAAGCCGGGCGAAGTGCCCCGGGTGGATCACGTCCTCCTCGGCGTCGGCCTCAACGCGAACCTGGACCCCGAAGACCTCGGCGTCCTCGACCGCGAGGTAGCCACCCTCCGCTCCGAGCTCGGCCGCGACGCCGACCTCCTGGACGTCCTCGGCCGCATCCTCCGGAACCTCGACTCAGAACTCGGGCGCATCCACGACTTCGCCGCCATCCTCGACGACTGGCGCGCGTTGAGCACGACGCTCGGAAAACGCGTCCTCGCCAGGCGCTCCGGCGAGCTCCTCGAAGGCCTGGCCCTGGACGTCGGCCCCGAAGGAGCACTCCTCCTCCAGACCCGCGACGGTGTGGTCGAGCTCTACGAGGGAGAGGTGGAGAGGCTCCGCTGATACACGTGTGCGAAAAGTAGCGCGTCTATCGCGCCGAGTGTAAAATGCGACGGTCGGTTCTCTGGTCGGGAGGGTGGGGCATGAGGGTGCGCTTCTTTGCGGTTATGTTGGTCTCGGCGCTGTTCCTCGCGGTGTTCATCCC
>CAXTDD010000467.1:0-1029 GCA_964242955.1 uncultured Rubrobacteraceae bacterium
GTGTAGGCGTCCTCGTCGTGAACGGTCCAGGTGTCGCGGGCGCAGACGCTGTCGAACCAGCCCCAGATGCTGCCGAAGTAGGGTGCCTGGCGGTTCCGGGCGGCGACGGCGGCCGGCCAGCTTCCGGCGTTGGCCGGGAACAGTCCGTCGGTGCAGAGCACCGCGGTGCCGGCCTCCTTGGTGTTGTCGTACGCGACCTCGTCCTGTGCGGTTATCGCGGCGCGGAGCCGCTGGGTCGCTGCAGGTGTCGGGCGATCGTCGAGTGCGTTGCGGACATCCGCGGCGAGTTGGGTGACCTGTGCTCCGGCGTCGGGCCTAAACAGCGCTAGGATGGTTGCCATCACGAAGTCCGCGTAGGTCATCGTCCCGTCGCCGAGCGGCAGGGGTTCACGGAGCAGGCGGCGGGTAATCATGTAGAAGTTCAGCACCGGGTCGCCGGCGGCGAACACACAATGTGTCTCACGAGCGCTGTCGCAGCGTTGAAGCACTTCCATCAAGGCTCGGTAGGCGCCGTCGGAGAAGTGCACCCGATCGTCGAGGATCTGCCGGGTGTTACGGCCGGACCACGCGGTCGGGTCGACCGTGCCGTCCACGACCAGGGCGCGGAACCGGTTCGGAAACATGTTCGCGTAGACTTGTCCGAGGTGGGAGCCGTAGCTCTTGCCGAGGTAGGTGAGCTTACGGTCGCCGACGGCGCGGCGGATCACGTCCATGTCGCGGGCCACCTCTGCGGTGGATACCGCTTCGGCGAGCCTGCGGCCGGTGGTGGAGCAGGCACGGCCGAGCAGCTTTGATCCCCGTACGTAGTCCTGGTTTTCGGTCCTCGTGACGGGGAACGCCGTGCGGAACAGGTCGAGGACTTCGGCCCGGTCCTGGGCCGAGGTGAAACAGTCGAGGTGTTCGCTGGTGCCGATTCCGCGCGGGTCGACGCCGATGATGTCGAACCTGCGCAGCAGGGATTCGCTGAGGAATGACGGCGCGGCGAGCGCCATCTCGGTGGCTGAGCCGCCTGGGCCGCCTGGGTTGAGG
>CAXTDD010000467.1:1039-3201 GCA_964242955.1 uncultured Rubrobacteraceae bacterium
CTTGGCCTTTACCCGCAGGACGCCGATCCCGATTGTCTCGCCGGTGGGCTCGTCGTAATCGAGCGGCAGCCGCACCGTCGCGCACTCGGCTTTGTCATGGCACGGACGCCAGTCGAGCTGTGGTGTAGGCACGGCATCGACAAGCCTTGCCTGCGCGGTGAGCGCGGCCTGGGCAGGAACGGCGGCGCTCGTGGCCAGCGTCAGGCCGGCCAGCGCGAAGAGGCCGTACTTGAGGTAGCGGGACGCTGCCGGCTCTTTCGAGCTCATGACCGCTTTGGCGAGCTTGGCCTGGCCCTTGCCGACCTTCAGCGCGGTCTTGCCGCCGAGCTTGCCGGCCTTGGACCCCGCCTTGGCGCTTAGCGCGGCCTTCGCGCCGGCCCTGGCGATATTCCTCTTGTTCGGCATGAGGAACCTCCGTTTTCTCGGTTTCGTTTGCTTCCTGGTACCCGATCCCCCCCGCCCGAAAACAACCGTTCCGGACGATACCGCCTACGGTTCCGGGCGGAGCTTCGGCACCAGGGTCAGCCTGCGGTAGCGCATCCGGCGCTCGTTGAGGGGCTTCTCGAACTCGGCCTCGCGGGCGAAGTCGACCCTGCCGGTCGCGGCGGCCTCGACGAGGGCGGCCATATCCTCCTTCTCCGACGGGGAGAGGCCCATGGCGTCGAGGTCACGCTTCTTCTCGCGCTCGAAGAGCCGGACGCGGCGGGCGAACGAGACGAACACGCTGCAGGGCTCGGGGCAGGGGATCTCCCCGCCGCCACGCTCGATGTCCAGCGGCGTCTGCTCGTCCACGTCCCACAGGGTTTTCTTGAGGCACACGGCGTCCTCGCAGCAGGCGCGCGCGGCGTCGCGGACGCCCTCGTCCGAGAGGCGCTGGACCCTCTTGTAGATGCCGCTCTGGCGGGCCGCGTTCTCCCGGTAGCTCGTGAGCTGCAGCCTGCCCTCCCGGCGCAGGTGCCAGTGGACGACGCCCGCGGGGTAGAGGTAGTTCATGGCGACCAGGAGTTGCGGCGCGTCCGCGAGCCTGAGCTCCCATCCGCGCCTGAGGTTTGGGGAGCTTTTCAGGGGCCTGTACTCGCCATCCTCCGTCGTCTTGGAGATCTCGCGCGCCCGACGTGGTTCGTCGTGGAGATCGAGATCCTCCCTGCCCCCATCTTCGGCGTGCCGCAGCGCGTAGCGGCCCGAGCCGGCCGTGATGAGCACCTGCCCGAAGACGCGGCCTTCGGCGCCCGCCTCCTCCACCCACGCAACGAAGGCCTCGCGGGCGGCGGTGGCCTCCGTGAGCCGGGGACGCCCGTCCAAGGTTTCAGACAACCTGTTGGTCCGTCTCGCGGGCGCGGGCGACGATAAGGTTCGCCATAGAGGGGTGCGTGCCGACGGGGGCCCCATAGAAGACCCTCTTGCCGGCGAGGTGGGTGACCTCGCCGGTGAGGCCGAGGTCTTCGGGGATGGTCTCCTTCGTGTGCCAGCCCTCCGCGATAAAGACGGGGATCAGGATCACGTCGTCGGCGTCGGCGTTGTCTACCACGGAGCCTATCTCCGGCTGCTGGTCTAAGAACCCGACGCCGACCTCGTCGTAGAGGCCGCGCTCCCTGATGCGGGCGGCGTTCATGTAGATCACGCCTCCCGAGTTCTTGTTCAGGTCCGTGCCGTGCCCGAGCAGGACGAGGGCGGTCCTCCCCCGGGTCTCGCGTCCCCGCATCAGGTCTTCGACGCGTTCCAGGATCACGTCCGGCATCCCCTCGAAGGTTCCGAGGGGCCCCGCGTACCGCACGGTCTTCTCCCCCTTCCTGGTCACCGGCCCGTCGAGGCCGAGCTCGCGCGGTATCACCTGCTGCGTGAAGTACCCCTCGGAGATGAAGGCCGGCACAACGTACACCTCCTCGGACTCGACCGTGTCGAGCACGTGGCGCATGGAGGGCTCCTCCTTCCAGAAACACTCCACCACCTCATCGAACCCGCCGGCCTCGCGGATGCGCTCCGCGTGCTCGTAGACGGGGAGGCTCGAATCCTCGTTCAAATGCGAACCGTGCCCAACTATGATGAGCGCTCTCAAAACCGAACGCCTCCAATCTGGTCGAAGGTCCTGCCGATTCTAACCCCACAAGCGGCGCCCCGGTGTGGAAGCTGCCTCAGGAGAGCTGTTAGCCTTTAGCTCTTAG
>CAXTDD010000468.1:0-3198 GCA_964242955.1 uncultured Rubrobacteraceae bacterium
TCGCCGCCCAGCTCGCGGCCGGACAGCCCGTGGCGGGCAGCGGCTGGGAGCTCGACGCGATAGCGGCCGTCGTCGTCGGCGGGACGTTGCTCACGGGCGGGGCGGGGACTTTGAGCGGGTCGCTGGCCGGCGTGCTCTTGCTGGGGATCTTGCAGAACCTGATCAACCAGCTCGGCACTTTGGGCTCCTACGCCCAGCAACTCGTCAGCGGCGTCTTCGTGATAGTCGTGGTCCTGATTCAGGCCTACCTGACGCGCAAACAACGGTCGTAACGGGACGGCGCGCCCGAAGTGTGCGCATCGTGGCCCTCGGATAGACTGCGGTCCGGGCCGCCGGCGCCAGAGTTTGGAGGATTCTTGCAAGAGAAGACCGCGATGAAGAAAGAGCGCGAGGCCAAGGACGACGGCCGCTACATCATCTTCTACACGTTCGAGGACGAGGAAGCCCCGCAAGGGCGCGACGAGGACGAAGAAGCTTGAACCAGCTCCGCTGGGACCCGACGCTCGCCGAGTGGGTCGCCTACGCCACCCACCGCCAGGACCGCACCTTCCTGCCGCCCGCGGAGTACTGTCCCCTCGACCCAACCAAGCCCGGCGGGTTCCCGACGGAGGTGCCCCGCGAGTCCTACGACATCGTGGTCTTCGAGAACAAGTTTCCCTCCTTCTCCCCCGATGCCACGGAGACCGACGGGACGGGCGGCGCGGTGACGGCGACCGCGCCGGGGCGCGGGGTCTGCGAGGTCGTGCTCTACTCAGAAGACCACGGCGCCACCCTGGCCGGGATGCCCGAGCGGCGCATCCGTAACCTCGTCCACGTCTGGGCCGACCGCTACGAGGAGCTCGGCGCCTTGGACTTCGTCGAGTACGTCTATATCTTCGAGAACAAGGGCGAGGCCATCGGCGTCACGCTGCACCACCCGCACGGCCAGATCTACGGCTACCCTTTCGTCCCGCCCCGCCCGAAAAAGGAACTGCAGGCCGCCCGCGACTACAAGACGCGCAACGACGGTCGCTGCCTGCACTGCGACCTCCTCGGAAGCGAACTGGACGACGGCCGCCGCGTGATCGTCGAGGGCGAGCACTTCGCCGCCTTCGTCCCCTTCTACGCCCACTTCGCCTACGAGGCCCACGTCTACGCCCGCCGCTGCACCACCTCCATAGCGGACCTCGACCCGTCCGAACGCCGGGACCTGGCCCGCGTCCTCAAGAAGCTCCTCGCCGGCTACGACGACCTCTTCGGCTTCTCCCTGCCCTACATGATGGCGATGCACCAGGCGCCCACCGACGGCGGCGATTACGGGGGCGTGGCCCACTTCCACATCGAGTTCTACCCGCCGAACCGCACCGCCGACAAGCTGAAGTACCTGGCCGGCAGCGAGACGGGCGCTGGGGCCTTTATCATGGACGTCCTGCCCGAGGACACGGCGGAGACGCTGCGGAAGTCCGTCGAGGGGGCTGGCCGGTGAAGCTCCTCGTGACCGGCGGGGCCGGGTACGTGGGGAGCGTGGTCGCCTCCCAGCTCGTCGAGGCCGGGCACGAGACGGTGGTCCTGGACGACCTCTCCAAGGGGCACCGGGACGCCGTGCCGGAAGGGGCGCGGCTCGTCGAGGGCTCGCTGCTGGACGAGGAATTTGTGCGCGAGACGCTCTCGGGCGGCTTCGACGGGGTGCTCCACTTCGCGGCGCTCTCGCTGGTGGCTGAGTCCGTCGAGCAGCCGGAGCGCTACTACCGGGGCAACGTGTGCGGGACGCTCAACCTGCTGGGGGCGATGGGGGAGGCCGGCGTGGGGCGGCTCGTCTTCTCGTCCACGGCCGCCGTCTACGGTGAGCCCGAGGAGGTCCCCATCCCGGAGACCGCGCCGACCGTTCCGACCAACCCTTACGGGGGTTCCAAGCTCGCGGTGGACCGTTTGATCGGGGACGTGGCGAGGGCGCGGGGGATAGCCGCCGCGAGCCTGCGCTACTTCAACGTCGCCGGGGCCAGCGGGGCCTTCGGGGAGGACCACCACCCGGAGACGCACCTGATCCCCATAATCCTCCAGACCGCCGCCGGGACCCGCGAATCGGTCAAAATCTTCGGCACCGACTACCCGACGCGCGACGGCACCGCCGTCAGGGACTACATCCACATAGAGGACCTCGGACGCGCCCACCTGCTCGCCCTCGAAGCGGGGCAGCCCGGAGAGCATCGGATCTACAACCTTGGCAACGGCGCCGGGTTCTCCGTGCTGGAGGTCATAGAGGCGGCCGGGAAAGTTACGGGGGAGGAGATCCCGGCCGAAGAAGCTCCCCGCAGGGCCGGCGACCCGCCCGAGCTGGTCGCTTCGGGCGACAGGATCAGGTCGGAGCTTGGCTGGAAGCCGGAGAAGCCGGATGTGGAATCCATGATCTCCGACGCCTGGACCTGGATGAGAGACCACCCGGAAGGATACGACTAAACGATGCGCGAGACCGAGAACAGGGCGCTCGAAGCCTACGTGGAGAAGTTTGGCAAAGACCCGGAGGTCGTGGCGAGCGCGCCGGGGCGCATCAACCTGATCGGGGAGCACACCGACTACAACGGCGGCTTCGTCCTGCCCTGCGCCATCGACCGCCGCATCTCCGTCGCCACCGGCCGGGACGGCGAGGAACTGCTCTACTCGGCCGACTTCGGCCGCGCCCGCCCGCTGTACAGGGAGGACGACTCCTGGGCCAAGTACCCGCGCGGCGTCCTCTGGGCCATCCGCGAGGCGGGCCACGACGCCGGCGCGTTCCAGGCCGCGCTCGCGGGGGATGTGCCCCGCGCCTCGGGTCTCTCCTCCTCGGCGGCCATCGAGGCGGCCACGGCCCTCGCCCTGGACGAACTTTTCGGGCTGGATCTGGACCGGAAGACCCTCGCCCGCCTCTGCCAGCGCGCCGAGAACGACTACGTCGGCGTGCAGAGCGGCATCATGGACCAGTACGCCTCGCTGCTCTGCGAGGCCGGCTCCGCCCTGCTCGTGGACTGCCGTTCGCTGGAGGCCAAAACCGTCCCGCTCGACCTGGAAGGTGCGGGCCTCTCCCTGGTCGTCTGCGACACCCGCGTCGAACGCGGCCTCGCCGACACCGGCTACAACGAGCGCCGCGCGGCCTGCGAACGCGCCGCGAAAAAGCTCGGCGTAAAAGAACTGCGCGACGCCACCGAAGACGACCTCGAACGCCTCTCGGGCGGGGAGCTTGCG
>CAXTDD010000469.1:0-3196 GCA_964242955.1 uncultured Rubrobacteraceae bacterium
GTGCTGGCGACCGCCGGCGAACCCGACACGCTCAATCCGGTCCTCGGCTACGGCACCGACGGCGCGTCGCTGATCTTCGACGGCCTGGTCGCCCGGGACGCACAGAACCAGCTCGTGCCCGCGCTCGCGACCCTGCCGCTCGCCCTCGCGCGGGGCGGGGCGGCCCGGGGTCTTGCGGTCTTTCTGGCGGTGCTGGCCCTGTTTTTCATCCCTGCCCTCGTTCTCGGTGGCGGTGGTTTCGTCGAGAGCTTCGGCTACCAGGCGGACCGGGGGCTGCAGGTTGAGAGCCTGGCGGCTTCGGTGTTGATGGCGCTCGGGCGGGCCGAGGGCGTCGCGTTCGAGTTCGGGGCGTTCGAGGCGCGGGGGCCCGGCACCGGGTTCGCGGCGGGTTTGAGCCTGCCGCTCATATCCGTTCTCATCGGTGTTACGGCCTTCGTGGTGGTCTGGCGATACCGGATTCGGGCTCTGGATAGTGCGTATTTCCCGCGCTACGCCGCGGCGCTTATACTGGCGTTCATGCTCGGCTCCAAGGTCCTCTCTCCGCAGTACGTGATCTGGCTTCTGCCCCTGCTCCCCCTTTGCGCGGGCGGCCTGCCAGGCGTCTGCCTCTCCCTCATCTTCCTCGCCACCTGCCTGACCACGACCCAGGTCTTCCCCACCCACTACGCCGACCTGCTGAACCTGAGATCCCCCGGACCGCAGTTGCTGCTCTTTCGCAACGCGCTGCTGGCCGCCCTCTGGACCCTCCTGCTGGTCCTACCCGCAAAGTCGAGTACCGCCAAAGGTCTGCCGTCGTGAGGCGGGCGCTGCTCGTCGCCCTGCTGCCCCTGCTCTTGTTGACGGCCGGCCTCGCCCCGGGACCGCGGCTCGCAGAGCGCGAGGCCGCGGACAGGGCGGCGTCCGTGGAGAGACTTTCGGAGTACTACTCCAAACCCACCGTCGAGCCGGAGGCCGTCTACGACGGGGACTACGACGCGTGGGGGGTTACGCTTCTGGAGTCGGTTTCGGGGTCTCCGGTCGCGGAGTACACGGTCGCCGACGACTCGGGGGACGTCGGCGACATCGAGGTCTCTTCCGAGGCGGAGGAGATAGATTTCCCTACGCTCTCTGAGAACGAGGCCGCGAAGCTCGCCGCCTCTGACGGGGAGGTGAGGGCGGAGCTCGCCGACCACGGTCGCTACACGACGTCCGAACGGTACGAGGACGGGACGTGGACGGTCCGGTTCTACGTGGACGAGGAGGGGATGGTCGGCGGCAGGCCCACGGAGCAGGGCAAAGAGGTGGCGACCGTCGAGCTCGACGATGAGAGCTGGGTCATCGGATCGGTGCAGACCGGGGATCAGGTCGGGTGGCTCATGGCCCGCGGTATCTTCGGCTCGTACGGCAAACAGGCCAACTACCCGTGGGTGTGGGGGCCGCTGGCCCTGGCCTTCGCCCTGGCGTTCGTCCGCACGGACAAGCTGTTCTCGTTGCGGAACCTGGACGTCGCGATGATGCTCGGCTTCCTCGTCTCCCATTCGTTCTTCCGGCAGGGGATCGTCTTCGAGGCGGTGCTGCTCTGGTATCCGCCGCTCGTGTACCTGCTCGGGCGCACCCTGCTCATGGGCTTCGGCGTCGGTGAGAGGGTCGAGAAGACCAGCAACCTGCCCACCTGGCTGCTGCTCGTCCTCGCCGGCCTCGCGGCGGGGCTTGTGCTCGCGCTCAACACCGACTCGCGCGTCATAGACGTCGGCTACGCCGGCGTTGTTGGGGCCGACCGCATCCTGGAAGGGGAGATCCCCTACGGCAACATGCCCCAGGACGTCGGGACCGGCGATACCTACGGCCCGCTCAACTACCTGCTCTACGTCCCGTTCGTCCTGATGTTCGGCTTCTCCGGCTCGTGGGACTTCCTCCCGGCCGCCCACGCGCTCACGATGTTCTGCTTCGTGGCCGGGGCGATGGCGATGTTCATCGCGGGCTACAGGCTCTCGGGGCCGAAAGGCGGGGCGGCGATGGTCTTCGCGTGGGCGGCGTTTCCCTACACCATCTACGCCACCAACAACAACACCAACGACGTGATCGTGGCGGCCGTCGCGGCGATAGGGCTCGCGGCGGCGTCCTCCCCCATCGCGCGCGGCGCCACCATCGCCGCCGGCTTCGCCATAAAGCTGTACCCTCTCATCCTCGGCCCGCTCTGGCTCGCGCACGACGGTTGGCGCCGACGCCCGATCATCGACTACGTCCTCGGCGGGGCGGGGGTCGTCCTCGTCGCCTTCTCGGTCCTGTTGCTCCCTGGGCAACCCATCGAGGCCGCGAAACTCTTCTACGAGAGGACCATCGCGTTCCAGGGGGATCGGGTGAGTCCCTGGACGATCTACAGCCAGGTCCCGGCGCTCGCGTTCCTGCAACGCCCGTTGATGGCGTTCGCCATCTTCCTCGCCATCCTCGTAGCCTTCGTCCCCCGCAAACGCACCGTCCGTCGCCTCGCCGCCCTCTCCGCCGCCGTCATCATCGCCTTCCAACTCACCGTCAACTACTGGTTCTACGCCTACGTCATCTGGTTCGAGCCCTTCGTCTTCTTGAGTTTGCTACTCGCAACGAACGAGAAAACGGGCTTGGATAAAAAGCATCAGGCATCAGGTTTCAGGCATCAGGATGACGGTAAGACTACCGAGAAAGACGACTCGGACGATGAGAGATTGGAGAGAAGAGATGGCCCGTGAGGAGCGTGCCGATCCCCCAGTACATCCTGGGGAGGTTCTAAAGCAGGAGTGGCTGGAACCGCTCGGGTTGAACCCGAATAGGCTGGCGAGAGCTTTGGGCGTAGATAGGCAGGCCGTCTACGACATCGTGGGCGGGAAGCGGGGCATCTCCGCCGACATGGCGCTCAGGCTCGCGTGGTGGTCCGGGATGAGGACTGCGTTCTGGATCGGGCTGCAGACCGACCACGACCTTCGGGTGGCCGAGTCCGAACGCGGCCGGGAGATAACGGAGCAGGTAGAGCCTCTGGCCCCGACCGCTTGACCCGTTTGGCATCGCGAGGGTAATTGGCGAAGGTGTCTAAGAAGGAGGGAGACCGCGCCCGTGACCGATCAGAATTGCTCTGAAAGATCGCAACCAATACTCAACATCGTCGGCGAGCTCGTGGCCCTTGGCCCTCTGCGCCGGGACCTCGTCCCTCTCTACCAGCGCTGGGTCAACGACTTCGCCACAC
>CAXTDD010000470.1:0-3194 GCA_964242955.1 uncultured Rubrobacteraceae bacterium
GCTTCGGCCTTGTCCTGGGTCCTGCGGCGGCTCGCCGCGGAGCGGAGCCGGTCGATACCGCGGTTGTGGACGATCGAGAGGATCCAGGTCCGCACGCTCCCGCGCTCCGACCTGTAGCCCCCGGCCGAACGCCACACCTTCAAGAAAGCGTCCTGGGTGAGATCCTCGGCGGCCTGCCTCCCGCCCGTCATCCGGTAGGCCAGCCAGTAGGCGGCGCGAGAGTGGCGGTCGTAGAGGGCGGCGAAGGCGCGCGCGTCGGCCAACCCGACCAGGGAGATCAGATCCTCGTCGGCGAGGCGCGGGTAGCGCCCTTCGCGGCCTGCTTTCGACACGTCCGTCCTCTCCCTCGCGCGCATGTCCGCGCCCCGTCGGTCTTTTCGGCCGACCCGTGCTCGGGCCGCCGCGCGTTCATCTGTTTACCCGGATCTTTATGCGGCGCAACGCTCCGTCCGCCGCCGCGGACGAAAATGTGTCGAAGGGTGTAGGGGCGACCGGGCCGTCCCGAACCGGGAAACCGCCGCGGGACGGCCCGGACCTCGACCCCCATGATGATCCCCCACTCCGTAGCCTTTCTTACCGAACGATGGCCCACGAGGACTCGAGGATGCACCGTGAAGGACCTACGCCCGAAGCTCCACCGTGCCGAAACGGGCTTGACGACATGGCTGGTGGCCCACAGCCTCCGGCTGCTGCGGACCGCGAGCCGCTCTCCGGGGACACCCCGGCGGACGAGGTGCGCGACCAAGAGACCGTCAAACTTTGGTCCGAGGCCCGTGGACCGAACCGGCGCTAGTAGACACGGAAGGACCGGGCCACCCGAGGTACGCTACGTCCCCCGGACGGCGGAGGATTTCACCGTTGCTGCCGAGTCTCGCCGCAGCCCGGCGTCACCCTATTCGTGACCTGGTTTGCACGAGAATCCGGTCAACCAGAAACCTCTCCCCGCGCATCGAACGCGCCCAACGTCTTTGGTATACTGGCGCCGTTCGGAGGAGTGGCCGAGTGGTTGAAGGCGGCACCCTGCTAAGGTGTTATACCTCTCTAACGGGGTATCGAGGGTTCGAATCCCTCCTCCTCCGCTCCTCCCTTCGGTCGTCGCAGCACGCCCGCTTCGCGGGCTTTCAGCACGCCGCACTACTGGCGGCTTTCAGCTTTTTGGCGTGGGGGTTGGAGCTTCTTTATGAAGGTCGAGAGCATGCGCTTTACTTGCTTTGTATCTCTGGTGAGGGTTTGGTGCGTGCTGGCGCCGAGGAAATCGAGATCGTGGGCCAGGAGCAGGTGGTATTCGAGCTCGCTGCACGAGCCCATCGACATCAACATGAAGCGCCGCAGTTCGGCGTCGCCACTTCCTCCGCAACCTTCCGCGATATTGGCCGGAATAGAAGACGAACACCGACGAAGCTGCGACATCAAGCCGTAAGTCTCCTCCCGCGGAAACCGCCGGGTAGCCCCGTACACGTCCAGCACGAGGCGATGACTCTTCTCCCAAGCAGCAATACGCCGAAAATCTCTCACGCAACGATACTCGGTCATCCACCCGAAGAACTAAAGCCACAGCCAAGCCAAAGGGTTTAGCTGAAAGCGCAGGCGAAGCCGGAGCGTGCTGAAAGCGAAGCCCGAAGGGCGAAGCGTGCTGAAAGCGGAAGCCGAAGGCTGGAGCGTGCTGAAAGCCCGCGAAGCAGGCGTGCTCCATTCACGAGGCGCAAAAAAGGGCCGGGAAACGAACCCGGCCCTCTCAGCCTCGTGAAGGGGGATGGACAGCCCCTGGATGTCTCCGGTAGAGACCCGGGACCTTACTGTGCATTCCCGTTCATAAGCTTAAAAGCGGCGCTTCTTACATCATGCCGCGCAGTTCCGCCACCATGTCCAGGCCCTGCTGCTTGCACAGGTCCTTGGGGCGCATGATCGCCTGCTCATCGAGCAGATTGCGGGTCCTGGCCTCTTTCTCCAGGTGACGCTCGATCACGTCGATGGCCCGGTCCACGTCCTCGCGGGTGACCTCGCGGGTCTTCTCGTGCTGGATCATCATCGTCAATTTCTTCACCTCCTCTCATCTGCGGATTGGACGGAGCTTGTAACGTTTGATCCGCCCTGGCTCATTGCAGAGTAAAGCCGCACTACTTCCGTGTCAAGATGATTTTTCGCTTTTCCTTTTGGCCGCCCGGCCAGAGATCTCGATCCCTCCCCGACTCGTTGGCGGGCCGGCCGATTGAGAGAAAGCCAACAACGTGCGGCGGTAGAATGTAGTACTTCTAGGGCATTGGCTCGCGGCTCGCAAAGACGGACAGGGGGCGGAACGTGAAGTACAGAAACCTCGGCAACACGGACATCGCGGTCTCGGAGGTCGGCTTCGGGGTGTGGACGGTCTCTACCGGCTGGTGGGGCGAGGTGGTGGACGACCGCTCCGTCAGGCTCCTGCGCCAGGCACAGGAGCGGGGCATCAACTACTTCGACACCGCCGACACTTACGGCTCCGGCAAGGGCGAGACGCTCCTCGCCGACGCCTTCGGCCACGTGCGCGACGAGGTCATCATCTCCACCAAGATAGGCTACGATTTCTACAACCACACGGCCCGCCGCGGCCAGCAGGAGCGGCCCCAGGAGTGGTCCGAGGACTTCCTCCGCTTCGCCCTCGAACAGAGCCTCAAGAGGCTCGATACGGACTACGTGGACTTTCTCCAGTTGCACAACACCAAGATGGACGCCGCCGAGAACGACGAGCTCTTCGCGCTCATGGAAACCTTCAAGGATGAGGGCAAGATCCGGGCCTACGGCGCCGCCCTCGGACCGAAGATCGGCTGGCGCGACGAGGGCGTCAAGATGATGCGCGAGCGGGACCTCGCCGGGGTGCAGATGATCTACAACCTCCTCGAACAGGACCCCGGCCGCGACCTGATAGAAGCCGGCCGCGACACGGACACCTCCCTCATAGTCCGCGTCCCCCACTCCTCGGGCATGCTCGAGGGCCACTACGACGAGAACACCACCTTCGGCGAGAACGACCACCGCCGTCACCGCCCTAAAGAATGGCTAACCACGGGCCTCAAAAAGGTCGAGCAACTCGCCTTCCTCACCGAGTCCGGCGACCGCACCCTCGGCCAGGCCGCCCTCAAGTTCGTCCTGGCCTCCCCCGAAGTAGCCTCCACCCTCCCCAACATCTACGGCGAAGAGCAGATAGAAGAGTTCGCCGCCAC
>CAXTDD010000471.1:0-3194 GCA_964242955.1 uncultured Rubrobacteraceae bacterium
GAGTTCCTCGGCGCGTTCTGGAACGTGGCGAAGCGCTACCTGCCGGCCCGCTTCCGTGGAGGAAACCGTGGATAGCGCCCCCGTGAAGGTCCTCTACGTCGCCGGCCTCGGGCGCAGCGGGAGCACCATTTTGGCGAACACGCTGGGACAGGTCGAGGGATTTTTCTCCGGGGGCGAGTTGAACTTTATCTGGAAGCACGCCCTGATCGAGAACAGGCTGTGCGGCTGCGGCAGGCCCTCGCGCGAGTGCCCGTTCTGGGGCCCCGTCTTCGACACGGAGTTCGGCGGCCAGAGCGAGGACCTGGCCCGCGAGATGACCCGCCTCCAGCACGCCGGCGCCCGCACCCGCCACATCCCCCTGATGCTGACCGAAGGCGGCAGGGAGAAGCTGCGGGCCCGTCTCGGCAAGTTCCTGGACAACACTGGCCGCCTCTACAAGGCCATCCGCTCGGTCTCGGGCAGCCGCGTGGTCGTAGACACCTCCAAGGAGCCGGCCTACGGCTACGCATTGGGTATGGTTCCCGGCATCGACCTGCGGGTCCTGCACCTGGTCCGCGACCCCAGGGCCGCCGCCTACTCCTGGGCGAAGAAGAAGCGCCAGCCGGACAGCACAGACCGCGAGTTTATGCACCGGAAGACCCCGGCCCAGAGCGCCGTCTTGTGGGACGCCTGGAACGGTGCCATCGAAGCCCTGTGGCGCCGGACACCGGAGAAGTACCTGCGGCTGCGCTACGAGGACTTTATAGCCGACCCGCGGACCAGCTTCGAGGCCATGCTGAAGCTCGTCGGGGAAGAGGGCGCGGAGCTGCCGCTCGTCGGCGAGCGCGAGGTCAAGCTCGGCATCAGCCACACCGTCTCGGGCAACCCCAACCGCTTCGACACCGGCGCGGTCGAGCTGAAGCAAGACAGGGCCTGGACGGACAAGATGAGCGACCGCGACCAGAGGCTCGTCACCGCCCTTACCCTCCCGCTCCTAAAGCGCTACCACTACCCGCTGGTGTAGCCGCCGCCGGGCGGTCCGGCCAGCCTAAAGCCTCCTTTTCAGAGCCTCCGTAGACTCGTCGATCGTCTCCTCCGAAGCCAGCCGTCGCTCACGGCCGAACAGGGAACCGTAGTGCTCGTCCGTGAAGGTTTCGCCCCGCCACTCCACGGGAGAAGCGTAGCGGGGGACGACGTGCAGGTGGACGTGGGCGTCGAAGTCCATCAGGAAGGCGAAGTTGTAGACGTCAGGGGCGAAGAGATCGTCCAGCGCTAACGTGACCCTCTCGGTGTACGGGTGCAGCGAGGCCCACTCCTGCGCGGTGAGGTCCGGAACTCGCTCGCAGTGTCTGTTGAGGACCAGGATGGACTTCCCGGGGAGATCCTGGTTGCGGTTGAGCACGAGCGTCCACAACTCGCCGCGTTCCACGACGTGACGCAGCCCTTCGCAGAGGTTGCACCCCCGCGGCATCAATTACCGTTCGGGGATCGAGGATACGGCACGTGGGCGGATTTCAAACCCGCCCCTCCGGCCCGGTGTGTGCGCGGTTCTGGGTTTCGTCTTTACTATTTGGGTTTCTTGCCGATGCTGACCATCTCGGGCTGGACGCCCTCGGGCGGACCGTCTCCCAATTCCTGGTTCTTGTACTGGTAGACGCCGCGGCAGGTGTGGCCGCCGGTGGTGCGCTTCTCGGTGTAGGAGAGCTTCACGTTCGGGTTTATGGCCTCGACCATCGCTTTCTCGTAGGTGGAGAAGGCGGCGCAGGGTTTGACGTCCCAGCCGGGGACGCCGTCGTGGCCCATGCCGCCGAACCAGGGGCAGCGGTCGGCGTTTATGACGTACTCGCCGTCTTTGGTCTCGGTGAGCGTGATCTCGATGTCGAAGAAGCGGTTGGCGAGCATGACGACGTCGACGGAATCCTTCATCGTCTTCACGTCGAGCTGCTCGCGCAGGTCGGAACCCTGCTTTTGCCCTATCCGGCTCATGGCGAGCTTGCCGACCTTCTGGCCGTCGTAGCCGAGGTCGTCGGCGGCCCGGATCATCTCGTCGAGAATAACGCCGGTCCCGGCGCTCGCCGCCTTCCACTTGTACCACGTGGGACCCGGCAACCCGAGCTTCATCGCCCACCGCGCGAGAAAGAGCGGTAGCCGGGGCAGACCGTAGACCTGGAGCCATTTCATGGAAAAGTTTCCTCTCTCCGCTTGCGCCGAACCCCCATTATACCCGCGCCTACCGCAATGCTCCCCGTTGCCCTACCATTGACGCGTTGACCCCCGAGAATCGGAGCCCAGCCCGTATGCCCGTCCGCGTCCCGGAGCCGCTAAGGACTCTCCCCCTCCTCCTGGCCCTGGTCCCAAGCCGCCCCCACGAACTCCTCGACCGGGCCGCGGGATACGCCGACCTCGTCCTGGACCGGCTCTCGGCGCACAACCCGTCCTACGAGACGGTGCGCTGGGAGGAGGCTCTGAAGTCCTTGGAAGAACTCTCGGGGCGTGTATCGAGCGTCTTGCGCGAACCGGCGCTCGAAGAGGTGGAGGAACGAACGCGGTGCCTGCTCGCGGAGATCCGGGCCGGGGACGCCTTCAGCCAGCGCTGGGCGGTCGACTCCCTCTTCGCCCGCCTCTGCTACCTGGCGTGCCGCCTGGCCGCGCCGGACGTCGTCGTGGAGACCGGGGTCGCCTACGGTGTCAGCTCGGCCTACATCCTGCAAGCCCTGCGGCAGAACGAACGCGGCGTGCTCCACAGCGTGGATCTTCCCCCTTTAAGGAGGGAGTACGAACGTTTCTGGGGCGTCGCCGTGGACGAGACGCCGCGCGGCCGGTGGCACCTCCACCGCGGCTCGAGCCGGCGCGTCCTGCCCGCCCTGCTACGGCGAACCGGAACCATAGACCTCTTCGTCCACGACAGCCTGCACACCCGCCGCAACATGCGCCGCGAGTTCGAGATCGTCTGGCCCTATCTGCGCCCCGGCGGCACGCTCCTGGCTGACGACGTGGAGAGAAATCCCGCCTTTATGGAGGTTCGCCGGAAAAACCCCGCCCTCTGGCGCGTGGTTCGTGACAGAGAGAGGGACCCCTTGCACGGCAACGCCGCCCCGGTCGTGTTCGGAATAGCGGCGAAGTAGCTCGTCAGCACGGCGCTCCGCGCCTGTCAGCCCGCTCCGCCCTATGGGCTCCGCTCTCAGCACGCCTCGGGCCTGGCGGCCCTCGCTCTC
>CAXTDD010000472.1:0-3194 GCA_964242955.1 uncultured Rubrobacteraceae bacterium
ACGTCCAGCTCGGCCTGGGTGCGCCGCACGTTGGCGACCACCGCGTCGACCGCCGCCGACACCACGGACCTCCGGCGCCACTCTTCCCTGGAATGGACGTTCGAGATGTGTACCTCCACTTTCGGTACATCCATGGCTTCGAGGGCGTCGTGCAAAGCGTACGAGTAGTGCGTCCACGCGCCGGGGTTCACGACGAGCCCATCCGCCCCCGCCGCCTCCCGCACGAAACCGACCATCTCGCCCTCGAAGTCCGTCTGCCCGAAGCGGAAGTCCACCAGGGGAAACGCCCCGCGCAGCTCCCTCTCTATGTCGTCCAGGGTTAGGGTTCCGTAGACCTCGGGCCGGCGCGTACCTAAAGCGCCGAGGTTGACGCCGTTCAGGACGTGGACCCTAGCCAACGACGGCCTCTATCGCGGCTCTGGCCTCCTCGTCGCCTACGGGGACGCCGTAGACGGGGAGGCCGACGTCTTCGAGCAGGACGAAGCGGTGGTCGGCCGCGCCGTCCGTGACGGAGCGCTTCTTGTCGTGGGACATGGCCCGGAGCGCGGCCTCGACGTCCACGCTTGGGAACCTGTTGGGGAGGCCCGCGGATCGGAGGAGGTGCTCGTGCAGAGAGACGAGGTCGGTGGCGAAGCGGGCGCGGGAGAGGCCGGCGGCGGCGACCATGCCGACGGCGACGGCCGAGCCGTGCGGGAGGGCGTAGTTCGCGGCGGCTTCGATGGCGTGGCCGATGGTGTGGCCGTAGTTCAGGATGGCGCGGCGGCCGGCTTCGAGCTCGTCCTCGCCGACGACGGCGGCCTTGAAGCGGACGGAGTGCTCGATCAGGACCCTGAGCGAAGCCACATCACCATCCCGCGCCGCCGGAATGCGCCCGAGATCGTCGAAGTACGCGCCGCCGGAGAGCAGGCCCATCTTGATGACCTCGGCGAGGCCGTTTGAGACCTCGGCCGGGGGCAGCGTCCCGAGCCAGCGGGTGTCCGCCACCACCGCCCGCGGCCTGACGAAGGCGCCGACGAGGTTCTTCCCCTCCGGAAGGTCGAGGCCGGTCTTGCCGCCGACGGCGCTGTCCACCATCGCCAGCAGCGAGGTCGGCAGCATGACGAGCTTCACGCCCCGCATGAAGGTGGCGGCGACGAAGCCGCCGAGGTCCCCCACGACGCCCCCGCCGAGGGCGAAGAGCGCGCCCTCGCGGGTAAGCCCCATCCGGGCGAGGCGGCGCACCACGTCGGCGTACGTATGGAGGTTCTTGGACGCTTCGCCGGCCGGGACCGTCACCACGCCCTCCACCCGCCAGCCGGCGCGTTCGAGGGACCTGCGGAGCCCGTCCGCGTGGAGGGGTCCGACGTTGGAGTCCGTCACGACAGCGCAGGGGCCCGGTCGTAGCGCTTCGGAGACGGATTCGGCTGGGTCTGGGCCTTCGCCCAGGATCACGGGGTAGGGCGGCTTGACGGGGACGTCTATCGCTTCGACAAGCACCGCTCCACCTCCTCGGCCACCGCGTTAGGGCCGCGGCCGTCCACCGGCAACTCCACGTCGGCCGCCTCCCGGTAGAGGGGCAGCCGCTCGGCGTAGCGCCGCCCGAAGGCCTCCTCCGTGTGCGCGCGCAGGGGACGTCCGGCGCCGCGGGTCCTGGCGTAGAGCACGTGGATGTCCTCGCGCAGAAAGACCGTCGGGGTGTCTCTCAGCGCGGCGCGGTTTTCGGGCCGGATCACGACCCCGCCGCCGCAGGCGACGACGCAGGATCTCTCCCTCGCCAGGGCCTCCACCAGGGCCGTATGCTCCAGGTCCCTGAAGCGTCCCTCGCCGCCTTCGGCGAAGATCTCCGGTATGGAGCGGCCCGCGTTTCGCACGATTTCGGCGTCGAGGTCAACGAAGTCGCGGTTCGTGCGGCGGGCGAGCAGGCGCCCGACCGTGGTCTTGCCACTGCCCATGTAGCCGACGATCGCCACGTGGTCCGGCAAGCTTCAGCGGTTGGCGACGCCGGCCGCGGACAGGCGGCGGACGTAGGCGTCGTGGGCGGCGCGGATGTCGGTCATGTTGTCGGCGCCGAACTTATCCAGGAAGGCTTCGGCCAGCACGACCGCCACCATAGACTCTCCTATCACGGCCGCCGCCGGGACCGCGCACGAGTCGGCCCGCTCCTTGAAGGCTTTTGTCGGTTCGCCGGTCGAGAGGTCCACCGTCCTGAGTTGCTTGGAGATCGTGGAGATCGGCTTCATGGCGGCGGAGACCGCGACGGGTTCCCCGTTGGTCATGCCGCCCTCGATGCCGCCCAGGCGGTTGGTCGCGCGGGCGAGGTGGCCGTTCCCGGCCAGGATCTCGTCCTGCACCTCGCTGGAGCGGCGGGCGGCCAGACCGAAGCCCATCCCGACCTCCACACCCTTGAGGGCGTTTATGGACATCACGGCAGCGGCGAGGCGGGCGTCGATCTTGTCGCGCCAGTCCACGTACGAGCCGAGGCCCGGGGGACACCCGTGGGCCACGATGACGAACTCGCCGCCGAGGGCGTCCCGGGCGTAGCGGGCCGCGTCGATCTCGGCCTTCATCGCCTCAGAGACCTCGGGGTCCGGGCAGCGGACCTCGGAGTCGTCGGCCCTGGCGGCGTCTGCGGCGGCCTGTTCTTTGGGGTAGGCGACGGCGCCGATGCGGTAGACGGCGCTGTGGATCTCGACGCCGAACTCGCCGAGAAGCTTCTTGGCCACGCCGCCGGCGGCCACCCTGGCGGTGGTCTCGCGGGCGCTGGAGCGTTCGAGCACGTTGCGCAGGTCGTCGAAGGCGTACTTCTGCATCCCGGCCAGGTCCGCGTGGCCGGGTCTTGGGAGCGTGATCGGGCCGGGCGGATCGTCGACCGGCGCGGGCGACATGCGCTGCTCCCAGTTGGCGTAGTCGTTGTTGCGCACGAGCATCGCGACAGGGGAGCCCAGGGTGTAGCCGTGGCGGACGCCGCCGAGAAACTCGACCTGGTCCTTCTCTATCTTCTGGCGCCCGCCGCGGCCGTAACCCTGCTGCCTGCGGGCCAGATCGCGGTCAACGTCTTTAGCGAGAAGGCCGAGGCCGGCCGGAACCCCGTGAACCAGGGCGACCTCCGCCGGACCGTGCGACTCACCCGCGGTCGAAAAACCGAACTTCAATGACGCCCCCGAACTAGTGTGATGACCTACCCCGCTAATATAAACCACGAGGACGCGTTATAC
>CAXTDD010000473.1:0-3193 GCA_964242955.1 uncultured Rubrobacteraceae bacterium
CGTACTACCCCACGCTCTTCGCGATGAAGGACCGCGAGGTCAAGGGCGCCTTCAATTTCGGCCAGAACTTCGCCGTCGGCGGCCCCCACGCCAGGCTCGCCCGCGATGCGCTGCGGGCGCTCGACTGGCTCGTCGTACTCGACGCCTACGAGGTCGAGACCGCGACGACCTGGAAGATGGACGGCGTGGATCCGGAGGAGTGCGCCACCGAGGTCTTCTTTATGCCGGCCGCGCTCGTCGCCGAGAAGGACGGCTCCTTTACCCAGACCCAGCGGATGCTCCAGTGGCACGACAAGGCCGTCGAGCCGCCCGACGATGCCAGGGGCGATGCCTGGTTCGTCTACCACCTCGGGCGCAGGATCAAGAAGCTCTACGAGGACTCGACCGATCCCCGCGACCGGCTCATCCAGGCCCTGTCCTGGGACTACCCGACCGAGGGGACTCACGACGAGCCGAACATGGAGAGCATCCTCAAGGAGATCGGCGGCTACAACGTGGCCGACGGCTCGCCGGTGGGCGGCTACCTGGAGCTGGAGGAAGACGGCTCGACGGCTTGCGGCGGTTGGATCTACGCGGGCGCCTACGCTGGCGGCGTGAACCAGACCCGCCGCCGCAAACCCTGGACACAGCAGAACAACACCGACCTCGAGTGGGGCTGGGCGTGGCCGGCCAACCGCCGCATCCTCTACAACCGCGCGAGTGCGGACCCGGAGGGCAAACCCTGGTCCGAAGAGAAAAAGTACGTCTGGTGGGACGAAGAACAGGAGACCTGGACCGGCCTCGACGTACCCGACTTCCAGGCCGCCAAGCCACCAGGCTACCGCCCCGAAGACGACGCGAAGGGCGTCGACGCGATCCCCGGCGACGGGCCGTTCATCATGAACGGGGACGGGAAGGGCTGGCTCTTCGCGCCCGTCGGCCTCAAGGACGGGCCGCTCCCGGTGCACTACGAGCCCGTCGAGTCGCCGGTTCCGAACCTGCTCCACGACAAGGTCCAGTACGACCCGGCGGTCCACCTCTCCGACAGGCCGGACAACCCGTACAACAAGCCCATGGACCCGAAGTACCCGCACGTGGTGACGACCTACAGGCTCACGGAGCACCACACCACCGGGGCGATGTCGCGTTGGATCCCCTGGCTCTCCGAGCTCCAGCCCGAGATGTTCTGCGAGATCAGCCCGGACCTCGCCGCCGAGACCGGTGTCGAGAACACCGACTGGGTGACGGTCTCGACGAGCCGCGGCAAGATCCACTGCAAGGCGCTGGTCTCCGACCGCATCCCGGTCTACCGCTTCGACGGGCGCAAACTCCACACCATCGGCCTTCCCTACCACTGGGGCCCGAATGGCATCGTCAAGGGCGACATCGTCAACGACCTCGTCTCCGTCTCCATGGAGGCGAACGTCTCCATCCACGAGGCCAAAGCCTTCACCGCCAACCTGGAAGCGGGCCGCGTATGAGTGCCAGGGACAGGGCCCTGACGGGCGCCGTCGGCGGGCTCGGGGGGACGCTGGTCCTGTCCGGGCTGCGCGCGATCTGGGCGAGGATGGGCCTGGTCTTCGAGACCGCCCCGATGCAGGTCGTCGATCGCGTCGAGGAGCTTGGCCTCGTCGGGGAGCCTTCCCCGGCGGCCCGGCGTCTGTTGACCACGGCCGCCCACTTCGCCTACGGCTTCGGGACGGGGGCCGCCTTCGGCCTCCTGCGGCGGAAGAGGTACGGACCGGCCGAAGAGGCCGCCGTCGGTTCGGCCCTGGGGCTACTGGCCTGGGGCGTGGGTTGGTCGAGCTGGCTGCCGCTCGCCGGCGTCCACCGGGCGCCGTGGACCCAGCGCACGCCCAAAGTGCTGCTGCCCGTCGCGGACCACGCGGTGTACGGCGCCGTGTGGGGCCTGTGCAACCTCGCGCTGAGCAGGAGGCAGGCGTCTTGAGGACGCCGAGGGGCACACGTGTTACGCCGGAGGACACAACCAGCGCCACCTGGCACGCCGAGGAGACGCACCGGGAGGCGATGACCCAGGACCTCATGGAGCTCGGTAGGTGGCTCGCGGAGCACCCGGAGGCCAGGAAGCACCTCAAGCCCATAAGGAGTGCCAAGGTCCTGGAGCCGGGGGTCTACTACAACATGGGGACCGGGATGGTCGACAGGATCTACCGCCCCCAGCCCGTCGCGCTCGGGCACAAGATGTTCCGCGTCAGCAGCGACCCGGCGGCGCCCGTGGAGGAGATCCGGCGCAAGGTCATGGAAGGGAGATAGCAGGTGGGATTCCTACGGGCGTCGAGCGTCCTGTTTACCGGGCTTCTCACCGCGCTGGACGCGGCGTATGTGCTCCCCGTCAACCGCTCGTACAAAGCTTTGTCCGGAGCGGAGTACGCGCGCGCCCACAGGTCTGTGGTGCGCGTGGCGGGGCCGATCGCGCCCCTGCTGGCCGCGCCGCTCCTGGCGACGGACGTGGTATTGCTCGTGAAGATGCGCCGCTCCGCGGAAGGGGCGTTCGCCTGGACCGCCTCTAGCCTCGCGTTTACGTTGGTGAACGCGGCCATCACCTTCGCCGTGAACATCCCGATCAACCGCAGGTTCATGGATGCTCCGAAACACTCCGCCCCGGGGGACTGGGAAACGCTGCGCGATCGGTGGGCCGTGGCCCACAACATCCGGACCGCGGCCCAACTTCTCGGCTTCGCATCTGTACTCGCGGGCCTGATCAGACATCGACCGGAAGAGGACTGAATGGCTACGGGATTCCTGACAGACACGACGGTCTGCATCGGCTGCAAGGCCTGCGAGGTCGCCTGCAAGCAGTGGAACCAACTCCCCGCCGACGGCTACGAGTTCACCGGCGACTCCTACGACAACACGAAGCAGTTGTCCGGAACGACGTGGCGCCACGTCGCCTTTATAGAGAACCCCAAAAAACGCCGTCTCACCGGCGACGTTGACCTCGTGGCCTTGGCCGAGGACGTGACGGAACCGCTCCCGGGCGGGGCCGAGCTCGACGCCCTGGGCCGCTGGGCTTTCATGAGCGACGTCTGCAAGCACTGCGTCGCCGCGCCTTGCCAGCAGGCCTGTCCGACCGGCTCCATAATCCGCAACGAGTTCGACAACGTCTACATCCAGCCAGACATCTGCAACGGCTGCGGCTACTGCGTGCCGGCCTGCCCCTACGGCGTCATAACCCAGTTCCCCGGCGACGGCC
>CAXTDD010000474.1:0-3192 GCA_964242955.1 uncultured Rubrobacteraceae bacterium
CGCCCGCGCCCGCCGAGGACCTGGACGATCGGGTCCGCAACCCGCGCCCCCCGCGCAAACTGCGCGAGCAGCGCCGCGGCCCCGAGCAATAAAATCAGCGACTCTATCTGACCCATGCATTCTCTCTAGACGTTCTACGGCCGTTCCGTCCGAAACATCTTACGACACGCGTCTTCCTCGTACCGGTAACGGCCGGCATCTTCCTGGTCGGATGAAAGGAAGGCGTTGAGGTTTTGAGGGGTGGGGAGTCGGGACCCCGGCACGCCGAGCACCCCTCAAAACCTCAAGAACTTTCGCCCGAGACGTCCGGTTGCACGCGTCCCGTACGTTTGACACGCGCGGTAAGCATCTTTATGCTACTTCGTTGACAGGGGCGAGGGAGACGGGGTGGTTTTGGTGGGAGCCTCGCGTGGGATCTGGAGAGCCGTCATCGGGGCCGTTCTCTTGGGGACCGTCGCGGTGGGGTGCGGCGCGGCGCAGAGTGCTGCGGTGGTCGAGTACCCGAGCCGGGACGTCGAGATAGTCGCCCCGGCCGACCCCGGCGGCGGCTACGACACGACAGCGCGCGAGGCGCAGAAGGCGCTCGCGGAGAACGGCATCGTCGGCGAGAGCGTGGAGGTCTACAACAACTCCGGCGCCGGCGGGGCGCTCGCCCTGATCGAGACCGTCAACGACAACCGCGGCGACCCGCACCACCTCATGATCGTGGGCGCCTCCCTCGTAGGCGCCCTCAAGGTCACCGACGTCCCCTTCGACCTCTCCGACACCACCCCGATAGCCCGTCTGGCCACCGAGTACGCCGCCATCGCCGTCCCGGCCGACTCGAAATACGAGACGCTCGAACAGCTCATGAACGACTACGAAGAAGACCCCGGCAGCATTACGTGGGGCGGAGGTTCGGCCATCGGGGGGATAGACCACCAGCCCGTAGCACTTCTCTCGGACGACGTGGGGGTCGACGCTGCGGAGGCGAGCTTCGTGGCCTACGACGGGTCGGGGGAGTTGATCCCGGCCCTCCTCTCGGGCGACATAGATGCCGCGGCCTCGGGCGTGCCGGAGTTCCTGGAGCTGGTCGAGCAGGGCGATGCCAGGATACTCGCCGTGGCCTCACCCGGGCGCCTCGACGGCGTGTACGCACCGACGATGAAAGAAGAGGGTTACGACGTCACGGTCATCAACTGGCGCGGCCTCGTGGCGCCGCCGGACATCACCGACGAGCAACGCGACGAGCTGATCGCCGACGTAGAGGAGATGCACGGCACCCCCGAGTGGCGAGATACCCTGGAGGCCAACGACTGGGAGGACTACTTCCTGACCGGCGACGATTTCGCCGAGTACGTCGCCGAAGAGGACCGCAGGACCACGCGGCTCCTGAAGGATTTGGGGGTGATCTGATGGGCGAACAGAGCCCCGCCACGGAACGCCGCGGGGAACCGGAAGAACGCGCGCCGCGGGGCAACCTGACCGGGGCGCGGATAGCGGGGGTCGTGCTCGTCCTGTTCGGGCTCGTGACGCTCTACCAGACGGTCGGGATCGTCGCGGAGGGCGGCCTGGCACCCGACAGCCCCGGGGTCTTTCCCCTGATCGTCTCCATAGGTCTCGTGGTCTTCGGCGGCATCTTCCTGTTCAACGCGTTCTTCCGTCCCGACCCGGCGCTGCTTGAGACCGTCGCGGTCGAGGGGGAGAAGACGGACTGGCGGAAGTTCGGCCTGATCCTGGCCGCCCTGATCGCCTACGCCCTGCTCCTCGCGCCGCTCGGCTACATCCTGGCGACGACGCTCTTCTTCGTCGGGGCGGCGCGGGCGATGGGTAGCCGCAAGCTCGTCAGGGATGCGATCGTAGGGGTCCTATTCTCGGCGGCGATCTACTTCGGCTTCACCGAGCTGTTGAGCGTCAGGCTCCCGCCCGGCATCTTTCCTGGAGGGCTCTTCTAGTGGACGTCTTCGGCAGTTTGCTGGAGGGTTTTGCGACGGCGCTACAGCCACAGTACCTCCTGATCGCGGCCGTCGGCATCGCCCTCGGGACGTTTATAGGGGTGCTGCCGGGCATCGGGCCGGCCCTGGCTATCGCCCTGCTGCTGCCGCTCACCTACAGCCTCGACCCGACGGGGGCGTTCATCCTGTTCGCCGGGATCTACTACGGCGCGCTCTACGGCGGCTCCATCACGTCCATCCTCCTGAACACGCCCGGCGAGGCGGGATCCGTGGCGACGGCCATCGAAGGCTACCCGATGGCGCGGGACGGGCGCGGCGGGGTCGCGCTCGCCACCTCGGTAACGGGCGCGCTCGTGGCCGGAACGCTGGCGACCATCGCCATCACGTTCCTCGCCCCGCTCGTGGCGCGGCTGGCGCAGAACCTGCAGGCGACGGACTACTTCGCGCTGATCCTGTTCGCCTTCGTGAGCGTTACGGCGCTCGTGGGGAGTTCGTTCGTGCGGGGGATGTTGAGCCTGTTCGCGGGGTTGTTTATCGGCCTGATCGGGCTGGACGTGCTTACGGGCCAGGAGCGTTTCACGTTCGGGATACTGGAGCTCTACGGCGGCGTCGAGATCGTGGTCGTCGTGATCGGGCTCTTCGCCATCGGCGAGGCCCTTTATAACGGCTCGACGATCGGGCGCTTCGCCGAAGAAGTCATCAGGGTAACGGGCCGCATGTGGATGAACCGCGAGGAGCGCGGTCGCGTCTGGAAACCGTGGCTCCGCGGCAGCGCACTCGGCTTCGTCTTCGGCTCCCTCCCGACAGGCGGCTCCGAAGTCTCTACGTTCCTAAGCTACAACGTCGAGAAGCAGTTGTCCCGTCACAAGGAGGAGTTCGGCAAGGGCGCCATAGAAGGCATGGCCGGCCCGGAGGCGGCGGCGAGCGCGTCTTTCTCGGGTGTTTTGGTGCCGCTGCTCACGCTCGGGATTCCCACGTCGGCCACGGCGGCGGTGATGCTCTCGGCGTTCCAGATCTACAACATCCAGCCGGGTCCGCAGCTCTTCGAGCAGTCGGGAGGTCTGGTGTGGGCCCTGATCGCCTCACTCTACATCGGCAACGTGATGCTGTTCCTGATTAATCTGCCGCTCGTCAGGTTGTGGGTGAAGATCCTGGACATCCCCCGCGAGTTGCTCTACACGGGCATCCTCGTCTTCGGCACTCTGGGCGTCTACAGCCTCTCCAACAGCGTCGTCGAGACGCTGATCGTGTACGTGGT
>CAXTDD010000475.1:0-3183 GCA_964242955.1 uncultured Rubrobacteraceae bacterium
GCGCCACGCCCAGGCCGGCCAGGCGTGGCAGCTGCTCAGGGCCCCAACCGCGCCGGGGGCGGAGGTTCGCCGGACGACCGAAGAGATCGCGGCCGAGCGCGGGCCTCGCGAAGCACAGGAGGACGGCGCAGGGGAGGATGGCGGCGCCTAGCACCGCCGGAGGACTCGCGCCGGGCAGCGCCGCCAGGAACGCGAGCGCGCTGGGCGCCTCCCTTCCGAAGGGAGCCCAGGCCCATTTCCCGGTGAGGAGGAAGGCCGAGGCCTTTCCGGAGTACAGCAGCGCGAACGGCCACGCCAGGCCGACGACGAGCGCGAGGATAAAGGACCGGCCGGCGGCGGGCCGCGCGTCCGCTACGGCGCGGGTTGGGCGAGGTTTCCCTTCGCGGAGTTTGCGCCGGCGGAGCTCGCGCGTCACCCGACTAGCCTCCGGTAGCCGTTCGGGGTCCCGGCGCCCGAGATTGGCCCGTAGGTGACCTCGCCGCACGGCAGGCAGGCGTGGATCATCTCGCCGCCGCCGGCCGCAATGCCTACGTGCCCCCCCGTGCCGTCTTCGGGGTCGGGGAACACGATCAGGTCGCCCGGGGCAGGCTCGTCCACCGGTTCGCCGTATTCCAGCGTCCCCTGCGGCATGTCCGGCAGCGAGTAACCGAACTCCGCGTAGACGGTCGTGGTGAGGCACGTGCAGTCCATGGTCTCGCCGGGGACGCACACCTCGGGACCACCCAGAAGGTAAGGGACCCCGAGATACTTTTCGGCCTCGGCGACGACCTCGGAGCCTGACCCGGAGGTAGTGCCGCCTCCGCCTCCTCCGCCTCCGTCGGGGGCCGCGCTGCCGCCGGCGCCGTCGGGGTTCTCGCAGGCGGGTGCCGTCGCGGTGACCCCGGAGGCCTCGCCGCCGTTCTCGGCGAGCCAGTTCATCATCGGGAACGGGTTCATGGCCCCTGAGCCCGACTCGGCCCTCTGGCCCGTCGGATCGTAGAGGCCGAGGTGCAGGCCGTCGGTGCCGGCCGAGCCGAGACTCTGCCCGGCCGAGACGCGGTCTCCGACCCTGACGTCCTTGCCGTTCAGGCCCGACACGAAGACGAGGTCGCCCTCCCGGACGGTGCCGACCGCGTAGTCCGCCTCGACCATGACCGATCCCCAAGATCCGTTGTGCCGCACTACCTCGCCGCCGACCAGGGAGTTCACCTGGGTCCCCTTGGAGGCCCGGAATTCCGTGCCCTCGGTCGTGCCCCAGCCGTCGGTGTAGGAGCCGCGATTCACGCCCGCAATCGGCATGACCGCCTCCCCGATCCCCTCGTCTTCGAAGGCGGGCACCGCTTCGGACCCGTTCGTCGCGTAAGCCGGTCGCATCCCGAGCGGGGAGGCCGCGGAGCGAAAGAGCGTCCCGAACCCCGCAGCGACATCCCCGGCCGGCGGGAAGGCCGCGCCGCCGAGCGCGAGATCTCCGCCCCCGCCCATCGAGGCGCGGTACTCGTCCGCCTTGGCGAGCACGTCCTGCACGTACCATTCGGCGTGGTTGTAGGCGAAGAGCGCCCCATGGTAATCCTCGGGCGCCCCGGAGTCCCTGAGGTACTTGGCCGCCGAGGGGATGGCGTCCTCGGGGTCCCACACGTCCGCCGTGCCGTCGTCGTTCGCGTCGTAACCCACGGCCGCCCACGTCTCCGGCATGAACTGCATAGGACCCTGCGCGCCGGCGCTGGAGGTTCCCATCGCGGTTCCGTGCTTGGTCTCCACGTAGCCGACGGCGGCGAGGATTGCGACGTCCAAGCCGTACTCGGAGGCGGCAGAGGAGTAGAGGTCCATGTAGTCCGGGGGGATGCCGTCGATGGTGCCGCCGGCTCCGCTACCGCCGGAGCTCGTCGGGACCTCCTGGGAGGCGAGGTTGTCGCCGGGGGAGGCGCAGTCCTGCTGGTTGAGCTCGTGCTGGGCGCCCGCGGTGACGATGGCCGCGGTGATGGTGCCGGCCACCGTGGCGGCGCCCAAGGCGGCGAGTATGGCGCCGGACATGCCGCCGGAACCGCTGGTCGCCGCCATCCTTAACCCTCCTCCCGCCTGGGCGCTCGCCGTCGCGTCAAGTTACCCCCGGACCCTTTCGTGCGTGGTCCCGCCGTCCGCTTCCCGCGCCGGGCGCGCGAGGACCGCGCTGACGAGGCCGGAGCAGAGGAGCAGCGCCCCTGCCGTCAGGGCGAGGACGGAGGCTCCGCCCGTCTCGGGCAGCGTCGTTATGGCCGCCGTGCCATCGGGAGCCGCTGGCGCCGAAGAGGGCGGGACGCTGGCGCCGTCGGTGGGGAGTTCGGCCGAGATCTCGGCGGGAGCCTCCACCGGGGTCTCCGCCGCAAGCTCCGCGAGAGCGCCGGCCAACTCGCCGCTGCGGGCCGGCGGGTCTTGGGCCTCCTCTTCCTGGATCTCGGGCTCCTGGATCTCCTCTTCTTGCTTTTCCGGCTCCTGGACCTCGGGCTCGTCGGCGGGGGCGGACGGCGCCGGCGCTCCCGTGGCTTCCTCCTCGTACTGGCCGTCGGCGGCCGAAGGGTCGGCGGACTCCGGCGAGGTCGTCTCGGCTTCGTCGGTCTCCGAGGGCGAAGCCGGCGTGGTCGTCTCGTCCGCGTACTGGTCTTCCGCGGAACCGGACGGTGTCTCGTCGGTCGCGGTAGTTTTCCCCTTCGTCTCCGGCGGTGCGGACTCCGCCCACATCCCGATCCTCTCGGCCCGGGCCTGCTCCTCGGCGGCAGCCAAGCAGCGCTCGTACTCATCGTTCGGGGGGATGATGAGCAGCTCACCCTGGCCCTCCCGAAGCAGCGTCTCGTTGAATATGACAGGCTCGCCGGACTCGTCCTCCATCCAGAGGTAGGCGAGGGCCCGGCCGTAGTCGTCCTTCGGCTCCTCGCCGAACTCCAGCGTGACCTCTTCGTCCTCAAGCTCCGCGGCGGTGAACTCAGAGGCCTCCTTGCCACCCGGTTCGACCGGCTCGCCGGGGTCCACGGTCTCAGGGGTGTCTACGCCTATCAGGCGCACCGTGCCCGCGGGGGTCTCCACGGTGTCACCATCCACGGCCTCCTCCACGGTGGTCGTGGTGGCCTTCCCCATCGGGCCTTCCGCCGCGCAGCCCCGGTCGGCGTCTTCCGCTTCGGCCACGCCTTCATCGGATGCGGCCCCTCCGGTCGTGCTTTCCTCGATCGTGCT
>CAXTDD010000476.1:0-3180 GCA_964242955.1 uncultured Rubrobacteraceae bacterium
GCCTCGCGGGCCTCGTCCCAGACCTTGCTCGTCACGCACAGGGGAGCATCGGCGATGTAGCAGACGCCGCCGGCCGAGCAGCGGGCCGGACGGACCTCGCCGTCCAGGATCTCCACCACGTCCAACACCGAGATCTCTTCGGGCGGCATCGCGAAGCGGTAGCCGCCGTGCGCCCCACGCCGGCTCTCAAGAAGCCCCTCGCGGCGCAACTCGCACAAAATCTGCTCCAGAAACCTCTCCGGGATACGCTGCAAACGCGCGATCTCGGCCACCCCCAACGGCCCTTCTTGCCCGCTGACGGCGATCTCGACCAGCGCCCTGACCGCGTACTTGCTCTTCTGCGTAAGCCTCATGCGACAACACCACCCGCTTGCGAAACGTATTACGGAGAATTGTAGCAGAAGCGCGGGAATAGCCATCGGCTTTTGGCTATTAGCCTTTAGCTTTTAGCCGTTAGCTCTTGTCGGCCGTACCGGCGCCTTTACGCGGGCCGTAGTTCTTACGGACGTACGGGTTCGGTCTTGCGTACCGAAGGATTCGGATTCTCGAGCGGGGCCAAAAGCTAAAGGCTAACGGCTAAAGGCTAACGGCTAAAAGCTAATGGCCAACAGCTACTCGCCGTCTCTATTTATGTCCCTTTCGAGGTACTGGCGCATCGCGTCCTCTATACGCTCGCCGGTGACGAGAAAGACCGTGCTGCCGCCTACGTCGACGCCGTGGTCGGAGATGCGTTCGAGGTAGTGGACCATGAGCGCGGCGCGCATCCGCCACTCTGGGGCTCCGGCGCCCGTCTCGGAGGGGTTGGCTATGAGGTTCATCGCCTCCGAGTAGAGGAGGTCCACCTTGTCGTCCTTGGCCTGCAGGTCGCGGGCGCGCTCTATGTCGCGGTTCCTGAAGATGTCGAGTCCCTCGTTGAAGATGTTGCGCGCCGTGCGGGCCATCTCGATCAGGGCGGCCTCCAAGTCCTCGTCCCGCTCGGAGTCGGCGGTCTCGACCAACGCCTGGCAGATATGCTCCGTGAGGGCGCCCGAGCGGACCAGATGGTTCGTCAGGGACTGGACCGTGTAGAGGAGCCTGAGGTCGCGGGCGACGGGGGCCTGGCGGGCCTGCAGGATCATGGAGTCGCGTTCGAGGTCGGCCCCGCGCGCCTTGTAACCGAGGTCCACCCCCAACTCGCTCGCGGCAAGGTCCGCGTCGCGGGTCTCCATCGCCCTGACCATGTTCTCCAGCGAGGCGCTAACCTCGTCGCCGAGGTTCAGGATGTCCGAGACGAGCTCGTCGAGCTCGTGCTGAAAAGTCTCCCGCGGCATCCGCTACCCGAACCGGCCGGTGACGTAGTCCTCCGTCTCCTTGCGTTCGGGGGTCGAGAAGATCTTCTCCGTCTCGTCGAACTCCCACAGGCGGCCGGGGTCACCCTGATGCGTGATGTAGAAAAAGCCCGTGTAATCCGAGATGCGGGCGGCCTGCTGCATGTTGTGCGTCACGATCACGACCGTGTAGGTCTTCTTCAGGTCGGCCATGGTGTCCTCGATCTTCTGCGTCGAGACCGGGTCGAGCGCGGAAGCCGGCTCGTCCATCAGGATGACCTCGGGCTCCACCGCCAGCGTCCTGGCTATACAGAGCCGCTGCTGCTGGCCGCCGGAGAGGCCGTAGCCGCTCTCCTTCAGGCGGTCCTTGACCTCGTCCCACAGGGCGGCCTGGCGCAGGGAGCGTTCGACCAGCTCGTCCACGTTGCCGCGGAAGCCGTTGATCTTGGCCCCCCAGGCGACGTTGTCGTAGATGGATTTGGAGAACGGGTTCGGCTTCTGGAAGACCATGCCCACGCGGCGGCGGATCACGACCGGGTCCGCGCTCTTGTGGTAGATGTCTTGATCTCCGAGCGTTACCGTACCCTCGGCCCGCGCCCCCGGGATGACCTCGTGCATCCTGTTCAAACAGCGGATGTACGTGCTCTTGCCACAGCCCGAGGGGCCGATGAGCGCCGTGACCTTGTTCGCCTGGATGTCCATGCTCACGTCGGTGACGGCCCGAAACCCGCCGTAGAACGCGGAGAGGTCTTCTATCTTCATGCCCAGGGTGGAGCCGTCGCCCGGAGGCGCGCCACTGCTGCCCGGCTTCACCTCTCTGCGTTCCTCGGAAATTTCGGACACCCTGCGGCCCTCCCTGGTCTTCTGAGACTCCACTAGGCTAACACCTTTCCTCTCTGCGCGGGCATCGTCAACTACGCCCCTGGAACCTGTTGCGCAGCACTATCGCCACGGAGTTCGCCAAAAGCAGCACCGCCATGATGACGACGATGGCGGCGGCGGCCAAATTCTGAAAGATATCCTGCGGGCGGCTGATCCAGTCGTAGATCTGGGTCGGCAGCGCCATGTAGCCGTCGAACGGGCTGGCGGTGGTGAAGGTCTGGTACCCCACGGCCCCGACGACGAGGATCGGGGCGGCCTCGCCGATGGCCCGCGAGAGCGCCAGGATCATACCCGTCAAAGCGCCCGGCAGCGCCATCGGGAGCAGGTGGCTCCAGATCACCTCCCACTTCGTCGCCCCGAGCGCGTACCCGCCCTCGCGAATGGCCCTGGGGATCGTCCTGAGCGCCTCCCTGGTCGTGACGATGAGCACGGGCAGGATAAGCAGGCTCAACGTCAGCGCCCCGGTGAGCACGCTCTGCCCGCCGGTAAGGGGCGCCAGCAACTGCACGAAGATGCCAAGCCCCAGAAGACCGTAGATGACCGATGGCACCCCCGCGAGGTTGGAGATGTTGACCTCTATCATGCGGTTGATGCGCGTGTCCGCGGCGTACTCCTCCAGGTACACGGCAGCCCCGAGCCCGAGCGGGACGCTTATGATCGCCGTAAGCGCCAGCAGCCACAACGAGCCGATAAGCGCCGGGTAGATGCCGCTGTTCTCCGGGAAGATCTGCGACGGGAAGCTCGTCAGGAAGCCGAGGTTCAGCCTACCGGAACCGTCCGCGATCACGTCTATGAGGAGCACCGCCAGCACAGCGACGCCCACCATCGCCGCCACCGTCACAAGGACCCTGAAGACCCGGTCCAGCCCGTACCGCGTCCCCATGGAAGTCTTGAAATCGGACCCCCTGGGTTCGCCTTCCAGCCCCTCTACCTTCTTGCTCGTCTGCGCCACTAGTAGATCTCCCTGAATCGCCGGACAAACCAGTAGCTC
>CAXTDD010000477.1:0-3162 GCA_964242955.1 uncultured Rubrobacteraceae bacterium
CCGACATAGACATCTCCCGCGAGCCGATGGAGGTCTTCCCGACCGTCCACTACACCATGGGCGGCGTCAAGGTCGAGCCCGAGACCTGCGCCTCCAGCGTGCCGGGCCTGTACGCGGCCGGCGAGGTGGCGGGCGGGCTGCACGGGGCCAACCGCCTCGGCGGCAACTCGCTCTCCGACCTTCTCGTCTTCGGGCGCAGGGCCGGGGAAGGCGCTTCTGACTATGTCGAGCAGAGCACGCACTCCTCCGAAATCGAGGAGCAGGAGCTTCTGGCCGAGATCGGGCGCGTGCTGGAGCCGTTGGAGAAGAAGGAGGAGGGCGAGAGCCCCTACCTCATCCAGCAGCAGCTACAGGCGGCGATGATGGAGCACGCCAACCTCATGCGCGACGGGGATTCCCTGGAGCAGGGGCTCGGCAAGATCCTGAACCTCAAGGACCGGCTCCCGCAGGTGAGCGTGCCGGGCTCCAGGCTCTTCAACCCCGGCTGGCACACGGCCCAAGACGTGAGGTACCTCGTTCAGATCTCGGAGATCATCTTGAGAACCGCGCTGGAGCGCAAGGAGCGCCGGGGCGCCCAGTGGCGCCTGGACTACGACGGCCCGGACGACGAGCTCGGGGCGATCAACTTTATCGTCACCAAGGACGGGCAGGGCGAGGTCGGCATCGAGCGGCGGGAGATCCCGCCGCTGCCCAAGCACCTCGCCGAGCTGATAAAAGACGAGGTCCCGGATATGGTCGGCGGCGAGAAACAGGGCGCCGAGAGCCAGTTCTAGGTAGAGGAGCGAATTTCTTGGACAGAGACGCCGCCAACGAGAAGAACATGGCCTCCAAGGCCCACTCCCCGGTGCCCAACGAGGATCTGGGCAAGAGCGGCGGGACCGCCAAGCTCAAGATCTTCCGCGGTGACGGAGAAGGCGGCCAGGAGGTCGATTACGAGATACCCCTGGTCGAGGGCATGGTGATCCTCGACGCGGTCTTGGGCATCCAGGCCGAGCAGGCCCCCGACCTCGCGGTACGGTGGAACTGCAAGGCCGCCCACTGCGGCTCGTGCAGCGCGGAGATCAACGGCAAGCCGGCCCTGTTGTGCAAGTCCCGCGTGGACGAGTACGACGGGGAAATACACGTCGGCCCCATGCGGGCCTTCCCCGTCATCAAAGACCTCGTCTCGGACGTCTCGTGGAACTACGAGGTCTCCAGGGGCATGAAGCCTTTCCAGAGCGACGAGCAGGCGCCGTTCACCATGTACGAGGAGGACGTCGAGCGCCTCTACGAGCCCAAGAAGTGCATCGAGTGCTTTATGTGCCAGGACGTCTGCCACGTTCTGCGCGTACACAACAAGCACGCCGAGTTCGCCGGCCCGCGCTTCTTCGTCCGCAACCAATGGCTAGAGATGCACCCGATGGACAACCAGGAGCGCCTCCACGACCTCAAGGAAGACAACGGCCTCGGCTACTGCAACATCACCAAGTGCTGCACGGAAGTCTGTCCCGTCGGCATCAAGATCACGGACAACTCGATCATCCCCCTCAAGGAGCGCGTGGCGGACGAATACTACGACCCGGCCAAGTGGCTGATGAGGAAGATTCGAGGCCGTTAGCTTTTAGCTGTTAGCTTTTAGCAGGATAGGCCGGCCGCGCCGTTTCGACTACGAGGCGGCGGCCCGCATACCCTGCCGGTGCTTCAGCAATTTGGCAGGCCGACGGGGCCGGGCATCGTCCCAAGATAGAAAGCTAATGGCTAACTGCTAACAGCTAGCAGCTCAAAAAGAGCGGACGACGGGCTTCGAACCCGCGACCTCCAGCTTGGGAAGCTGGCGCTCTACCAACTGAGCTACGTCCGCGTGAAATCGGGATTTTAGCACGCCGGGCGCGGCTCTAGTAACCTGGGAATGCTTTGGATAAAGAGCACCGATCTTCTGAATACAATTTCTGTCCCCGCTGCAGCGGCCGGTTTAAGGAGCGGGTCGTCAAGGACGGTGATCCTGAACGGCTGGTGTGCGAGAACTGCGGGTTCGTCTTCTACCTGGGGCCGAAGCTGGTGGCCGGGGCCGTCTTTGAGTTGGATGATGAAATCGTCCTCGTACAGCGGGACATCGAGCCGGGGTACGGGAAGTGGACGTTTCCGGGCGGGTTCGTGGAGAGGGGGGAGAGGGCCGAGGCCGCAGCCGAGCGCGAGGTGCTGGAGGAGTGCGGCCTGGAGATCCGGGCGGGAGGCATCATCGGGCTCTATTCCTACGAAGGCCAGATCCCGGCCATAGCGGTCTTCGGCGCCGACGTGGTTGGCGGCAAGCCTGTTCCCCTGGACGAGACGATGGACGTGAAGGGCTTTCCCCGTGACGGGCTGCCGTGGAGCGAGATGGCCTTCCCGAGCACGGAGCAGGCGCTGAAAGATTATCTGCGAAGCAGCGCGAACGGCGGTCTCGTCTAGCGCCAAGACCCTTCGAGTCCCGATCTGATCGGCGCCCTACACGACGCCCGCACTGGAACGTCGAAACCTGACCGCACTGAGAAAACCTCGAATACGCCGGGGGAGTTCCGTGCACAGGGCCACACCGCCTGCCGTCGAGGCACAGGCCTCCGCGCTAGGGACCGTTGCCCGGGAGCGTCGGGATCCACACGAGCAGCGCCACCGACACGAAGCCCGCCGCCACCCCGATCTCGCCCGCCCGCTTGAGGGTCGGCGACCGCCCACTCAGGCGCGGGTGCTGCAGAGCGAACGAGACGCCGAGCACCGCGAACGATACCGCGAGCCAGGTGCGGCCCTCCGTCGCGTATTCGGCGACCCCGATGGCCGCGCCGACCAAACCGACCCACAAGAGCGCCCTTCGGACGCGCCCTCCACTGGGGCCTCCGCTGGCACCTCCGCCGGGTCCATCGGCGTCTCGGTTCGCCATCCTCTCCTCCTAACCCTCGGCGCGCCTTCCCGTCGCATTCGGGGCTCGCCTTCGGCCTCTCGACCATCATCGCGCCCGCCGCTCGGCGGCACGATACCCAGAAGGCTGATAAGCCCCGCCGGAAGTAGTAAATCCGAGCAGGCTCGCCCCGGGTCGCGTCTTGCGGTTGTCTCGTTGCTGCCACGCTCCGCTGCGATCCCGCGGTGCACGGTTCGGCTCTGGCGGCTTCTTGGTGAAGACGAATCCTGACGGGCCGGAACGGCCCGATC
>CAXTDD010000478.1:0-3160 GCA_964242955.1 uncultured Rubrobacteraceae bacterium
ACGATCTCGGCGCGGTCCGCGGCCTCGCGCGAGAACGCGCGCATCCCCGTCTGCCCATCCGTCATCTTCTGTCCCGTCAGCACGGACAGCAGCGCGGTGAAGGCGTAGTTCCCGATCCTGCGGTACAGCCGCATCCCCCGCACCCCACCGAGAAAGCGACTCCCGAGCACGTAGTCCGCCCGACCTTGTACGACCGGCATTAGCAGACGCGGGAGGTCCTCCGGCGCGTACTCCAGGTCGGCGTCCATGTACGCCACGACGGAAGCCCCGGACTCTACCGCGGCCCGCAGGCCCGTCCGCACGGCCGCCCCGAGACCCCTGTTCGCCGCGTGGCCCACGACCGTCGCCCCCGCGGCCCGGGCGATCTCGGCCGTGGCGTCGGCCGAGCCGTCGTCCACCACGACGGGGTGGATCTCGTGTCCCGCCACGACCACACGCGAGATGCGTTCGAGCAGGGCGCCTATGGTGGCCTGCTCGTCCTTCGCGGGTATCACGACGGCCACGGTCTTCATCGGCCCCCTTCCAGCGCGTCTCCCAGCACCCGGCCGGTGGAACCCTCCGGCGGTTCGACGCCGAGCAGGTAGCAGACGGTTGGCGCGAGGTCGAGGATGGACGCGGGATCTTGGACGGCCTTGCCGCCCACCACGCCGCTGCCCCACATGGCGAAGGGTACGAAGCGCTCGCCCTCCGAGAGGTGCCCGTGCGCGCCGATGCCGATGCCCTGGCCGTGGTCGGCCATCAGGACGACGGCGGTGTCCTCCAGGTAGCCGTTCTCCTCACACCAGGACATAAAGCCCTCGATGAGGTTGTCCGTGATCTCGATGCGCTCGACGTACTCAGGATATCCGGTCCCCCGCACGTGCCCGTTCTGGTCTACCGCCAGCAGTTGCAGCACGAGCAGCTCGGGGTCGTGCTGCTCGAGCTCACGTTTCCCCGCGGCGATGAGGTTGGCGTCGATCTTGTCGTTGTGCGCGACGCTCGTGACGCTCGCCACGTCGTCCCCGAAGGCGTCAATGAGGTGCGCTATCCCAACTAACCGTCCCATCTTGCCGGACCTGCGCAACACGTCGAAGACGCTCTCGACCCGGAGCCCGAACTTCAGGACCAGGTTGGACGTGATGCCGTGCCGCTCCGGCGCGGCGCCCGTGAGCATGGACGAGAAGCACACGACGGTCCGGGCCGGGTAGACCGTCTCGACCGACTCGTAGACCGTGCCGTTCGCCATCATCTTCTCCAGGTACGGCTTCTCGGCCTCGTGGAACCGGTCTAGCCTGCACCCGTCTATGACCACCACGATCACCCGCTTCGCCAGCGCGGGCCCCCGATTGACCACCCGGGTTTTCTCCGAAGGATAGACCGGCTTCCAATCGAAGAACCGGCGATGCACCCACCAGGCCGCGATCCCAACACCAACGGTAAACGCCAGAACCGCGCCGGCTCGCCCCGCCGTAACAGGCTCGGCGACAAGATATTCCAGCACGAAGAGGACTACCAGGGCCTTCGGGACCTGCTCCAGAAAGTTCCCGCTGGTCGAGTCGGGGTTCTCCAACACCAGCCGCCAGAACCTCACGAAGTTGGTCTTGGGCGCCCCGGTCCGCAGGTGATAGTAGAAGGTTCCCCAGAAAAAGACCGTGAAGAACACGTACAGCCCAAGCGCGAGCGCCAGCGCGCCAACGTCTACGAACCGGAAGAGCACCACGAACGCCGCCAGAAAACCCCAGAGCGCCCACCGCAGCTTCAGCGGAAAGTCGTACCGGACGAACAGGACCACCAGCGGAACCGCCAGCAACAACGCCGGCAGCGCCCGCCCCCAGAACTCCGGTGACGGGAGCTCGAAGACGTGCAGCAGCGCGAACGTCCCGAACACGAACACCGGATGGAACGACTTGCCCTCGTTCAGCACGTTCCACATGCGGGCCGCCAGGATCTCGAACCTCGACGCCGCCTTCACCGAACGAAGTCCCCCATCCGGCCCCCGCCCACGACCCCGTATTTGATCTGCCTCACAATACTCCCGCCCATCTCTTGACCTGCGGCCTCCCCGTACATTACATTTGCCTCTGAACTATTGCAAATGATTATCATTAGTAGCAGGAGGCCGGATGCCGAGAGGTGAGGATCGCGGTTCGAGCAAGATACGGTGGCGGGGGCTGGGGCTCTTGATCTCGTGCGGGCTGCTCCTCGCGGCGGGCTGCGGCCAGGCCCCGCCCTCTAACGATCGGGGATCCGGGGGAGGGCAAAACGCCAAGCAGGCCGAGGCGACCGCGGAGACGACGGAGGAGACTACGGCTGCGGTGGACGTCGGGGGGACGCCGGAGTTGGCGGAGGCGGCGGACGACTACGAGGAGTACGTCGTCGGGCAGATCGGCTTATTGGAAGAGCGAACGGAAGAGTTCACGGATGCAGTGCTCGCGGGCGACGTGGACGAGGCGAAGGGGCTCTTCGGGCCGACGCGGGAGCCGTGGGAGAGGATAGAGCCCATCGCGGCGGCGCTCGGGGACTACGACCCGAACATCGACGCCAGGGAGGGCGACGTGCCCAAAGACGAGTGGCGCGGGTTCCACAGGATCGAGAAGGCCTTGTGGATCGAGAACACAACCGAGGGCCAGGACGAGTACGCCCGCCGGCTCATGCGGGACGTGTCGAACCTGCGGGATGAGGTTGAGGACCTGGAGCTCGAGCCCGTGGACCTCGTGACGGGTTCGGTCGAGTTGCTCAACGAGGTTTCGGCCGGCAAGATCACGGGCGAAGAAGACCGCTACTCGCACACGGACCTCTACGACATCCAGGCAAACGTGGAGGGCTCGGAGGTGGCCTTCGAGGCCCTCAAGCCCGAGGTGGCCGGCGAGGACCTCACGCTCGTCAACGACGTCGTAGAGGGCTTCGACGGGGTCTATGAAGAACTCGACCAGTACCGCGAAGGCGACGGCTGGGTCTCCTACGAGACCCTGAACGAGGCCGACCGCCGCGCCCTCAGCCAGAAGGTGGACGCCCTGGCCGAGCCCCTCTCGCGCGTCGGCCAGGTGCTCGAAGAAGGCTAGGACGGTACAAGGTGGTAGAACCGGGATCATGAGCAGCAAGAAGCTAAGCCGTAGGGACCTGTTCCGCGTGACCGGCGCCGCCGGCGCGGGGCTGGCCCTCGGCGCGGGCGGCCACGCGA
>CAXTDD010000479.1:0-3153 GCA_964242955.1 uncultured Rubrobacteraceae bacterium
GGAGTCTTCGGGTACGCTGCCGTCGGCGCTTGCTACGAGGCACTGGACGAGGGCGACGAGGGCCGTGGTGTTGGCGGCGTCCGTCTGGACGTCGGGGGCGCGGAGCTCGACGGTGCCGAACTTGAGGTGTGGGCGGGCGTCCCACCAGCACCACGAGTAGTCCGGGATGCTGCCGGAGGCGATGAGTGTATCGACGTGGCGCACGAAGTCGTCCCAGTCGCGGAAGGCGGGGGGGAGGCCCGAGCGGGGGAACATCTCGAAGATCTTGACCCGGGTGGAGGCGAGCCTGGTGTCGGACCCGCGCCAGAACGGGGAGTTGGCCGAGAGCGCCACCAGCAGCGGCACCCGCCGGGCGAGCGCGTTTACCGCCCGGATGGCCGCCTCCCCGTCGGGCACGGCGACGTGGACGTGCAGGCCGTAGATCGCCTGCGTCCTCGCCACCCAGCCCATCTCCGCCTCGATCCTGGCGTTGTGGTCCCCGTCCGCGAGCGGCTGCTCGGTGGGGTCCGAGAAAGGGTGCGTGCCCGCCGCGACGATCTCAGCACCACCGTCCCGCGCCATCCCCGCCACCTCCCGGCGCAACGCCGGCAGCTCCTTCGCCAGGTCCGCGACGGTCCCGAAGACCGGCGAGACCATCTCCACGCAGGACCGCGAGAGTTCCGAGGTGACGAGGCTCGTGCCGTCGCCGGCCGCGACCACCCCGTCCACGGCCGGGACCAGGAGGCGCGAGGCGGGATCGACTAGCTGGAACTCCTCTTCGATCCCCACGGTGTACGGCGGCCCGGTGCCGAAAGCGTTCTCCATCCGCGTACTCTAGCAGCCCGCGCCAAAGGTTCGCGCCAGAAGTTCCTACCAGACCGACAAAATGCTGAAAGCGGCCGAAGGCCGCGTGCTGAAAGGCGCCGTCAGGCGCCGTGCTGACGAGCGAAGCCCGTA
This sequence comes from uncultured Rubrobacteraceae bacterium, assembly GCA_964242955.1. Classification (GTDB taxonomy): domain Bacteria; phylum Actinomycetota; class Rubrobacteria; order Rubrobacterales; family Rubrobacteraceae; genus Rubrobacter_D. The sequence goes on from CAXTDD010000479.1 coordinate 937, forward strand.
GGGCGCAGCGTGCTGAAAGCGTAGGCGAAGCCGGAGCGTGCGGGAGCCGCCTACCGGCGGCGACCCAAAGCGACGTGGATGCGCTGGGAGCTCTCCAGGTCGCGGACGGCGTCGAAGAGCTTGCCTTCCGGGACGGTGGCGTGCCAGCGCTCGGTCCTGTATCCGTAGCGGCGCTTGAGCTCGCGCACGGAGGCGTCGGTGTACCGGAGCGTGTAGACGAGCTTGCTGACCTCGTTCGGTTTGCGGGGGAGGAGGTTGTGGCGGCCTTCGGTCCACCAACCCACCTCGGGCATAGGCTCGCCGGAGCGCAGGATCAACTGCGTCTCCCACTCGACCCTTAAAGAGTCCATCTCGAACGTGCCCGGCAGGACGCTCAGGGGCCCGAGCGAGAACGAGTCGCCCTTGTGAAAACCGTAGGTGCGCGCGAAGCGGTCCTTGAGCTTGCCGGCCGGCAGCCGCTCGTGGCGCGAGCGGAGCGCCAGGATCTGCTCGTCCGTGTACGCCCGCAGCCCGTTCGCGGTAGGGAGTTTGGGATCCACCCCGCCCCTGCGCAGTACCCGTCCGAACCCCCGGAAGGAGCGCAAACTCCTCGCGAGCCAGGCCAGGTAGCCGCCGACGGCGAGCGCCGCCCCCAGAAACATCGTCGCGTAGAACGCCTGCCGCGGGACCGGGACGCCGCCCCCCTTGACGTACTGGACGCCGAACAGGTTGTAGAACAGCACGACGGCCGTCGTGGCCGCTACGAAGGACACGAAACCGACCAGCACGAACGCCCCGAAGCGCCGGATCGGACCGGCGCAGGACGCCGCCAGGCCCTCCCAGGCCACCCGCTCCTCTTCGAGCCCGAACGACGCTGTCTGGAGCTTCTCCACGATCCCCAGTATACCCACATACCGCCCCTCCTAGTTGGGTGAAATATCACCCGGACACAGGCCGAAGCCCCCACCATCGGCTCCCGCGCGTGTGGTAGAAGTTGGCCCCATGAGCATGAAAGTCTTCAAGGCCGGACGACAGATCGAGGAGAAGCGCAGGGGCGGCCCGCTCCGGCTGGCGTTGCTGGCCGCGCTGGGGGTCTTCCTGCTCCTGCTGGCCTACCTGGTACTCCCTGTCGGCGCGCAGAGGGTGGTGCTGCTGGGAAGCGACGCGTCCGTTAGCGGGGCGTCGCGCTCGGACACGATAGTGGTGACCAAGGCGGGCGGGGGGATGCTCGCCGTCCCGCGCGACACGCTCGTCCAGATACCCGGCGTCGGCGAGGACAAGATCAACGCCGCCTTCGCCGCCGGGGGCCCAAACCTCACCGCCCGGACGGTCCAGAACCTCACCGGCGTCCCCGTGAACGACTACGTGGTCGTCGACTTCGGCGGCGTGCGGGAAATCGTCGACGCGATGGGCGGCATCACCCTCGAAGTAGAGGAGCCGATAGAGGTCGGCATCGAGGGCAGGCTCGTCTCTATTCCGGCCGGCACCCGCGAGTTGAGTGGCCTCGAAGCCCTCGCCTACGTCCGCTACCGTGGCGGCCCGAGCGCCGACATAGGCCGCATCGGCCGCCAGCAGCAGTTCCTCCGCCAACTCGCGCGGGAGGCGACCGCCCCGTCGAACCTTCTCCGCCTGCCCGCCACGGCCCGCGCAACCTGGCGCAACGTCGACACGAACATGAACCCCCTAAAGGCCTCCCGCTTCTCCCTCCGCACCCGCCTCTCCGGCATCGAGGAGGCCGAGCTCTACCCCGGTGCCCCGCAGTACATAAAAGGCACCTCCTACTGGGTGCCCGACGAGGAGTCGGGGGATGAGATCGTGTCGCGGACGGTTGAGTAGGTATCAGGCTTCGGGAGCGCCGGTCCACGCTACGCGGGTGATGAGAATGCCGTCGGTGTCCGTGGCTTCGGATTCTCCGGCGACTTCGTAGTTCCAGTCGCGTAGCATCTCGGCCACGGGTTCCGTTTCGGGTCCTGGGCGGCGGGAGCTGCCGTAGGACGAGAGGATGAGGCGTCCCCCTGGGACCAGATAATCTCGCACCAGGCGCTCGACCATGTCCTGCCGGCGGTGTTGGGGGACGTATTCGAGCTCGGTACGCACGAAGTCGAAGCGTAGCGGCGGTCTCCAGTCCATGACGTTGCCGGCGAAGATCCTGCCCGACCATTGGGGCAGTCGTTCTCGGGCGAGGTCGGCCAGGGAGGGGACAAGGTCCAAGCCGTAGGGTTCGATCTCGTAGCCGTC
>CAXTDD010000480.1:0-3153 GCA_964242955.1 uncultured Rubrobacteraceae bacterium
TCGCCCACCCGCTTCTCGTGCTCGGGGTGGGCGAAGGCGAAGAGCAGGCAGACGGCGACCGCCTCGACCCCGGCGTCTTTGACGGCCGCGACGGTCTCGTCGAGGCTCTGCCCGTCGAGCGGCTCGACCTCCCCGTTTGGGCCCATGCGTTCCCTTACGGTGAAGCGGAGGTCCCTGGGGACCAGCGGGGGAGGGCGGTCCATGGAGAGGTCGTAGAGAGAGGGGCGGTTCTGGCGGGCGATCTCGATCACGTCCCGGAAACCTTCGGTGGTCACCAGCGCGATTTTCGCGCCGCGACGCTCCAGCAGGGCGTTCGTCGCCACCGTCATGCCGTGGGCGAAGGCGGAGAGCGCGCCGGCCTCGACTCCTGAGGCCTTCACGGCGTTCATCACGCCCTCGGACTGGTCGCCGGGGGTAGACGGGACCTTCGCCGTCGTGAGGTTCCCTTCGGAAAGCGCTACGAGGTCGGTAAACGTGCCGCCGACGTCCACCCCGAGGCGCGTCGCGCTCAAGAGATTGCCCCCGCCCCGGGCAGGGCGATGTCCTCGGACGTTTGCAGCGAGACTTCGAGGGCCAGCTCTACGGCCCGCAGCATGAGGTCCAGCGGCATGCTCGGCGCGCCGCCCTCGATCCGCGCTGCCTGCTCGGGCAGGTAGGGGACGTGGATCAGGCCGGCCCTGTACCCGAGCCTCTCGGAGAGGTGCAACGAGTGGTAGAAGGTCAGGTTGCATACGTAGGTTCCGGCGGTGTTGGATACGTAACCGGGGAACCCCTCCTCTCGCCAGGCGGCGAGCGTGGCCTTGACCGGCAACCCCGTGAAGTACGCCGCCGGTCCGTCCCTCTCGATGGGTTCGTCCGCCGGTTGATCGCCATCGTTGTCCGGCATGGGGAAGTCCATGACGTTTATGGCGATCCGCTCCAGGGCGAGCATGCTCCGGCCGTTGGCGAGGCCGGTGCTGAGCACGAGCGCGGGCCGGTGACGCTCGACCGCTTCTCTGAGCGCCGCCGGAGCCCCCGCCGCCGTCACCGGCAACTCCACCCCGTGCACCCGGTGCCCGGCCACGATGGACCCGTCGAGCGCCCGCGCTATCTCCGCCGTCGGGTTCCTCTCGCCGCCCCCGAAAGCTTCGAAGCCCGTGACCAGGACGCAGGAACTGTCGGACGCATACCGCATTATCGCCCCCTGTCTTTCATGAACATGCCGCGCTCGCGCGAGAGAGAAAGCCTATACGACCGTCGACGGCATTTCCGGCGTCGTCCTTACCCGGCATCGGCGGGGGCGGTCTGGGTCAGGGAAGAGCGGGACCTCACGTCTTCCTGAGCGGGGTACGGGCCGTCTCCGTCATCGTGAGGATCGTGATCAGGGAGACCACGCCCGCGGCCACGAGGTAGAAGGCGGGCGCGAGGGGGTTGCCGGTCGCGGAGATCAGGAACGTCGCCATAAACGGCGCCGCGCCCCCGAAGATCGCCACCGAGATGTTGTAGCCGATGGAGAAGCCGCCGTAGCGCACCCTGGTGGGGAACAACTCCGTCAGGGCCGCGATGGTCGCGCTCAGGAAGACGGCCAGCAGGATGCCCAGCGTTACGTGGGCCAGCACGGCGCCGGCCAGGTCGCCCCCGTTCATGAGCAGGAAGAGGGGGTAGGAGAGCAGCGCGAACCCGACGCATGAGGCGATCAGCACGGGCCGGCGCCCGACGCGGTCAGAGAGCGCGCCCAAAGGCAGGATGAGCGCCATCGCGACGAGCAGGGTCAGCACCGAGGAGAGCGAGGCGCTCGTGCTCGAGAAGCCCAGCTCCTCTGAGAAGTAGGTGGGCATGTAGGTAAGCACTATGTAGAAGCCGGCGTTCTGGATGATGACCAGACCTATCACCTGGACTATGGGCTTCCAGTTCTGCGTGAGCGTCTCCCTGAAGGGCGACCCAGAGACCTCGCCGGCGTTCTCCAGGGCCCTGAACTCCGGCGTGTCCTCCAACCTGAGGCGGATGTAGAGCCCGATCAGGCCCAAAGGTCCGGCCAGCAAGAAGGGTATGCGCCAGCCCCAGGAGCCAAGGGCCTCCTCCCCGATGGCGAACGTGAGCAGCAGCACCGAGGCCGAACCCAGCAGGAAACCACCGACGGAGGAGAACTCGATCCAGCTCGTCATAAACCCCCTGCGCCCATCCGGCGAGTACTCCGCCAGGAACGCCGAGGCGCCCCCGAACTCGCCGCCGACGGAGAAACCCTGCAGGCACCGGGCTATGACGAGCAGTATTGGCGCCCAGATGCCTATGGCCGCGTAGCCCGGCAAAAACCCGACGACCAGCGTCGAGACGGACATGAGGATGATCACCGTCGCCAGCGTGCGCTGGCGCCCGATCCTGTCCCCCAAAGGCCCGAAGAAGAACCCCCCCAGCGGGCGCATAAAGAAGGCCACCCCGAAGACCGCGAAAGAAGAGAGCAGCGAGACGGTGGGATCCTCCGAGGGGAAGAACACGGCGCCCAGCGTGGCGGCAAGATAGCCGTAGACCGCGAAATCGAACCACTCGACCGCGTTGCCGACCGAGGCGCCCACCACGGCCTTCCGCAGCATCGCCCGCTCGACCGGCGGCACCTCCTGCCCGACCGCCCGTTCCCTGGCCTCCGTCACGACCCACCCCCGAATCGAGTATCGCGCACCAACCACACGCTATGTTAGAGACAGAAGCGGAAAATAGCCAGCGCCGCCAGGCCGGCGCTTCGCCCCGTCCCGAGACCTACGACCCTCGGAGTTGAACGGTCGCCCCTTCGTCCACGACGACACGGCCCCCATCCTCGGTCACGACGACGCCGTAGGCCCCGCGGGCGTGTTCGGGGGAGATGAGGCCGTCTTCGGCGTCGCGGCGGACGAGTTCGGGGTCGCGTTCGAGGGGGTCTCCGTAGCCCCCGCCGCCAGGGAGCTTCAGGACCACGCGCTCCCCGGCCTCGATGCGTTGCTGGCGTTTGGGGTGGAGCGGATCGCCGGAGGCCGTGCCGACCGAGCCCGCGGCGCCGTCCCCGCCGCCGAGCATCCCGGGCGCGGGAAACCGCGTGCGGTCGTACATGGCCGAGAGCGTCCAGGCCGGGCCATCGTCCTCACCTCGGACCCCGAGTTCCATCTCCTGGCCGAAGCCGCCGCGGTGGCGGCCGGCGCCCTC
>CAXTDD010000481.1:0-3150 GCA_964242955.1 uncultured Rubrobacteraceae bacterium
TCGCGGCGGGGTCTCCGGTCGGGGCACGCGACCCCGCTGCTGTTCGGGGCGTCGTTCGCGGTGGCGTGGACGCCGTGCGTGGGGCCGATCCTGGGCAGCACGCTGGCGCTCGCGACGACGCGGCCGACCACGGCGTTTCCGCTGTTGCTCGCGTACGCGGGCGGCCTGGGAACGCCCTTTCTGCTCGTCGGGCTCTTTCCGGCGCGGGTGCTGTCCTTTTTGAGGGGGCACCGGAGGGCCGCCGCGCGTTTACACGTGGCGTTCGGGGGCGTCCTGATCGGGCTCGGCGTCCTCGTTTTTACGAACAAGCTCAGCCTGCTCGCCAACTTCCGGCTACTCAACGAGGTGCTCCTGTGAGATCCGTGGCCCCACGACCCATCCTGCTCGTCCTGATCCTGGCCCTGGTCGTCTGCGCCATCGCCTTTATCGAGCTACGCCTCGACGCCGGGGGTTCGGCCCCGGCCGGCCAGAACCCGGACCCGTCCCCCACAGAGGAACAGGCCCAGGCCGAGCCCACCGTCGTCGAAGAGACGTCCAGATCCGGGAAGGACGGACGGGAAGAGGTCAAACTATCCCCCGCGTGCGGGACGCAAGACCCGGGCTCTCGGGAACGTCCCGGAAGCGGGAGGCCGGATCGGGCGGTCTCCGACGCGCAGCGCATCGAGAGAAAAGAAGACCAACACCAGCGGGCGGAGGAGATAGTGGACCCGTCCGGCTTCGTGAACGCGGAGGACTTCTCGGTGCGGGAGGCCGCCGGCGAGAAGGTCATCCTGCTCGAGTTCTGGACCTACACCTGTTTCAACTGCCAGAACGTCCAGCCTTACGTCAACGCCTGGCACGATAAGTATGCCGGCGAGGGCTTGCAGGTCGTCGGCGTCCACACGCCGGAGTTCGGGTTCGAGAAGGAGTACGCCAACGTCGCGGCGGCCGTGCGGGAGGCCGGGATCGGGTACCCGGTCGTCCTGGACAACGCCTACGCCACCTGGGACGCCTACGACAACCGCTACTGGCCCGCCATCTACCTGATCGACGCCGACGGCTTCGTCCGCTACAAGCACTTCGGCGAGGGCGCCTACGGCGAGACGGAGGAGAAGATCGAAGCACTCCTGGCCGAGAAGGACCGCATCTCGGGCTGACCGACGAACCCGGACAGCTTCCGGTGAACAATTCCGGTCGCGCCTGCTACCAACCCGGTAGATGGTTAGGATGCAGGCGACACACGGGATACTCGGGGGAGAGATCTGGGTGAAGAAACACCCGGTTGACCGCGACCGCCTCCTGCTGCGGCGCGTCGCTTCGGGCGACGAGAGGGCGCTGGCGGAGCTCTACGACCGCTTCGGGCGGTCCCTTTTCGGATACCTGCTGACGCTCTCCCAGGATCGGCATCTGGCGGAGGAGATCCTGCAGGACACCCTGGACGCCGTCTGGCGCGGCGCCGGCTCCTACGCGGGCCGCTCCAGCGCGAAGACCTGGATCTTCGGCGTCTGCCGCCGCCAGGCGCACAACACCCTCCGCCGCCGCAACGTGCCCCTCGCCGACGAAGACCCTTTAGACGCGCTACCGGCCTCCGACCCCGGACCCGAGGAGATCTTGCTGGCCGATGTCCGGCGCCGGGAACTGGCCGACGGCATAGACCGGCTGTCACCCCTGCACCGCGAGGCGCTCGTCCTGTTCTTCTTTCAGGGGCTCTCCTACGGGGAGACGGCCGAGGTCGCCGGCGTCCCGGTCGGGACCGTAAAGAGCCGCCTCAGCAACGCCAAGCGCGCGCTGCGCAACCTGCTGCAGAAGGAGAGAGAAGGATGAGAGGCACGGAACCCGGCCACGTCGCCGACCTGCTTCCGGCCTACCTGAACGGGACGCTGGAATCGGGAGAGGAGCGGCGCGTCGACGAACACCTGCGAGGCTGCGCCGGATGCCGGGCGGAGCGCGCCTCCTGGGAAGTGGTCCGGGACGCGGCCGAGGTCTCGCAAGAGGCGACGCCGGCCCCACCGCGCGCCGTCCTGGCCGGGGCGCTGGCCCGGATCGCGGAAGAAGACGCGAAGCGTCCGCCGCCCGGCTCGCGGCTGTCGCTGGCGTGGCAGCTGCTCTTGGGGCAGTTGCCGCTGGTAGGGCGTGATATCTGGGCAGCCTCGGCCATCACCGTCGGCCTGGGATGTTTGGTGGCCTTGCTGATAGCAGGACCCTTTGCGGCCGGCGCCCCCCTGGCCGTGCTCGCCCCCGTGGTCGCGGCCGTGGGCGTATCTTTGGTCTACGGCCCGGAGAACGACGCCTCGCTGGAGGTCGCGCTCTCGACGCCGACGCCGCCCCGGCTCGTGCTGCTCGCGCGGCTCGTGCTCGTCTACGGCTACGACCTCGCGCTCGCGTTCGGGGCGTCCGGCGTCCTGGCGTTGGCAAGCGAGGATACGAACCTCTGGCCGCTCGTCTCGCTCTGGATCGGCCCGATGTTCTTCCTCTCTTCGCTGGCCCTCCTGCTCTCGCTCTTCCTCGGCCCGACGCCGGCTATCATGGCGGCCATGATCCTCTGGGCGACCAGGCTTCTTGCGACGGGCGACGGCGCCCGGACGTTTCTCGCCCCGGACTGGGCCGACCGGATCGAACTCTTCTGGCAGGCCGACCCGGTCCTGCTGCCCCTGGCCGCGGCGCTCCTCGTGGCCGCCGTCCTCCTCGCCCCGAAGCTGGAGAGGCTGGCGTGACGAGCGCCCTACGGCCGGCGTGGGTCGTCTACGAGGTGCGACGGCTCGGGTGGATGGGACTGTCGCTGCCGGCCCTGATCGGGGTCCCCTTCGCCGGCCTCGCGGGCCTGATGCAAGCCCAGGGGGGCGAGGCCTGGTCGGTCTCCAGGATGCTCGCCGCCTACCTGGAGGCCGGCCTTCCCCTCGCCGCCGGCCTCGCCGCCGCCAACATAGTCGCGGACGATCCGGCCCTCGACCTCCAACTCTCCCTCGAGACAGGCTACCTCATTACCCTGCTCCGCCGCCTGGGTGCGCTCTTCGTCCTCTCGGCCGCGCTCGCCGCTCTCTGGATCTCGACGATGTTCCTCCTGGGGCTCTGGGAGCCCTGGGTGCCCGAGCCGTTCTGGCGCGGCCAGCTCGTCTGGCTCTCGCCGCTGCTCTTCTTCGCAACCCTGGGATGCGTGCTGGCGCTTCTCCT
>CAXTDD010000482.1:0-3148 GCA_964242955.1 uncultured Rubrobacteraceae bacterium
GGCGATCTGGGCCTTGTCGTGCAGGATGCTCATCATCAGGCCGCGGTGGTACTGCATGACCGGGCACTGGCCCGTGAAGAACGCGTGGCTCTTGGCCCAACCGAGGCCGAAGTTGATCTTGAGCGTCCCCTGCTGCGCCTCCGGGTCCGCAGCGCCAGGGTCGCCCGTAACGTAGAGCCCCGGGATGCCCAGAGACCCGCCGGCCCGCGTGATCGCCTGTATCGAGTTCAGGACGACGGCAGGCGCCTCTTCTCCTGCGTCCCCGCTGGCCTCGAAGCCGACGGCGTCCACCGCCGAGTCCACCTCCGGCTCGCCGAGGATGCCCGCGATCTGCTCCTCCAGCGGCCCCTGCGTGACGTTGATCGTCTCGCACCCGAAAGACCTGGCCTGCGCGAGCCGCTCGTCGTTGAGGTCGCCCACGATGACGACCGACGCGCCCAAAAGCTGCGCCGCGTGGGCCGCCGCCAAACCGACCGGGCCGGCGCCGGCGACGTAGACCGTCGAGCCGGTCGTTACCCGGGCCGTGTAGGCGCCGTGGTAGCCGGTGGGGAAGATGTCGCTGAGCATCGTGAGGTCCAGGATCTTCTCCAGCGCCTGGTCCCTGTCGGGGAACTTCAAGAGATTGAAGTCCGCGAACGGCACCAGGACGTACTCGGCCTGGCCGCCGACCCAGCCTCCCATGTCCACGTAACCGTAGGCGCTGCCGGCCCTGGCCGGGTTGACGTTCAGGCAGACGCCGGTCTTGCGCTCTTTGCAGTTCCTACAACGGCCGCAGGCGATGTTGAAGGGGACGGAGCAGATATCGCCCACGTCGAGGAACTGGACGTCGTCGCCCTTCTCGACGATCTCGCCCGTGATCTCGTGCCCCAAAGTCTGCCCGACAGGCGCCGTCGTCCTGCCCCTGACCATGTGCTGGTCCGAGCCGCAGATGTTGGTGGAGACGATCTTGAGTATGACGGCGTGCGGGGCGGCCTGGCTCATCCCCATCGCGCTCGCCACTTCTTCGGGTACTTCGAGCTTTGGATACTCTATATCTTCTACCGCTACCTCGCCGGGTCCTTTGTAGACCACGACCCTGTTGTCGGCCATAAGTGAACTCCTCCTGATCTACGTGCATCGACGTATGCTTGCGTCCTTCGCGGGCGTTCCCAAAACCGGCCCTCGCATCGAGGTACGAAACCCTGAAGTACCTCCTTTCCCTCTTCCCAACCGCTCGTGCCGGACCACCGTAGCAGACGCGCGGGCCAGGGGCAACGAGCCGGGACAGATGTCCCACATGACGCGCGGGGTCTCTTGTACCGAGGGGTTTTCGTGGAGGGTTTCACGCCGCTAGAATGGGGGGAGCATACGATGGGAGGGATACGAACAGGGCGGGGCGGCCCATCGTAGTCCCAGGCTCTCACATGAATAGGAAGGGGCGGGGAGTGTTCCTCAAGCTGACGGAGAACGGCGGGCTTTGGAAGAAGATCCGGAACCACGTCGGCACGACGGTCGAACACCCGGTAAGCCAGGCGACCCGCGACATCCGCTCGCGCCTCTCGGACGACGGCGTGAAGAAGACCACCAGCGTCTGTCCTTACTGCGCGGTCGGGTGCTCGACCCTCGTCTACCACCGCGACGGCCGCATCATAGACATCGAAGGCAACCCGGACAGCCCCATAAACGCCGGTACCCTCTGTCCGAAAGGCTCGGCCACCTTCGGCCTGCACAACTCGCCTTACCGGTGGACGAAGGTCCGCTACAGGCGGCCCTATTCGTCCGAGTGGGAGGATCTCCCGCTGGAGGAGGCGCTCGACATGATCGCCGCCCGCGTCAAGAAGACGCGCGACGAGAACTGGCAGGAGGACGACGAAGAGGGCAACAAGCTGCGCCGCTCGCAGGCTGTCACGTCCATCGGCGGGGCCACGATAGACAACGAGGAGAACTACCTCATCACCAAGCTCTTTCACACGATGGGGTTCACGCGGATAACGAACCAGGCCCGCATATGACACAGCGCCACGGTGCCCGGTCTGGGCGTCACGTACGGTAGGGGCGGCGCCACCACCACCCTGCAAGACCTGCAGAACGCCGACTGCGTCCTCATAGAGGGTTCGAACATGGCCGAGGCCCACCCGGTCGGGTTCAGGCACCCCATGATCGCCAAGGAGAAGCGGGGGGCGAAGCTGATCCACGTCGACCCGCGCTTTACCCGCACGAGCGCGCTGTGCGACGTGTACGCCCCGCTCAGGCCCGGCACGGACATCGCGTTCCTGGGCGGCCTGATCAACCACGTCATAGAGAACGAGGAGTTTTTCGAGGAGTACGTCAAGGCTTACACGAACGCGGCGACGATCATCACCGAGGATTTCGAGGACGTCGGCGCCGAGGGTCTCTTCTCCGGCTGGGACGCCCAGACGCGATCCTACGACCCGTCGAGCTGGCGCTACGAGGGGGAGCCCATCGACTACGCCGCCTTCGGAGGGAGCCAGGGACCGGCCGCCGGCGAGGCCGGCCAGGCGGGCGAGGGCGGTGGGTCCCAGGTGGACGGCACTGGCAGGCCCACGGACATGACGCTCCAACACGAGCGCTGCGTCTTCCAGATCCTCAAGCGCCACTTCGCCCGTTACACCCCGGAGATGGTCGAGAAGGTCTGCGGGACCCCGAAGGAGGCGTTCCTGGAGGTGGCCCGCCTCGTAAGCGAGAACTCGGGGCGCGACAAGACGACGGCGCTCGTCTACTCCGTTGGTTGGACCCACCACTCCAAGAGCGTCCAGCTCATCCGCACCGCGGCGATCCTGCAGCTTTTGCTCGGGAACATGGGGCGTCCCGGCGGCGGCATCATGGCGCTGCGGGGCCACGCCACCATCCAGGGCTCCACGGACATCGCCACCCTCTACGACATCCTGCCCGGCTACGTCGGGATGCCGGATGCCCGCAAGAACCACGGCACCTGGCGCGACTACGTGGAGGACGGAAGGGCCGACTCCGGCTGGTGGGCCAACTTCCCGAGGTACGCCACCAGCATCATGAAGGCCTGGTACGGCGAGGCCTTCGACCCGGAGAACGGCGACGAGATCTTCGACCGCTTCCCGCGCATAGACGGGGACCACTCGTACTACCCCACGCTCTTCGCGATGAAGGACCGCGAGGTCAAGGGCGCCTTCAA
>CAXTDD010000483.1:0-3137 GCA_964242955.1 uncultured Rubrobacteraceae bacterium
ATCCGGAGCATCATGAACCTCGAAGTCTCCTTCGACCACCGCATCCTCGACGGCGCCGCCGCCCTGAAGTTCCTCAACGCCGTAAAGCGGCGGCTGGAAGGTTACGGCTCAGGGAGCGGCAACGGTTGAGCCGGGAGAGAGCATTGGGTGAAGCGTTTCCAGAACGGTTGAAAACGAAAGCCGAAGCACTCGAAGCTGTAATCCGAAACTGGCCTCGCATAGTCGAGGAGTGTCGCGAAGTTCTGGGATCTGAGCTTCACTACCAAGCGGTCGTATACCATTGCCTGCGTATCGCCAGCATTCCTCCTTGGCAGCTTGGAATGAACGTCAAGATGTACATCACGGATGTCGTATCCGAGTATTTCAAGGTGCTGGATCTGAAGAAGCACGAAGATTTCCGGGGCGGCTTCGAGCCGATACCCGACCTGGTGATATTTGCTCCCGAGATAGGCGGCGACTTCAGGCGGCGCAACTGTACAGAGACCCTGAGGCACATGCTGCTCGCGGTAGAGATAAAAGCCTCCGAGCGTTCACAGAGCAGGCTGTCAGCGGGGGAGATTGTCAAGGACATTCTTAAGCTCAAAGCTCAGCTCGAGGAAGCTCAGTACCGTGGCGGGGACTTTGCTCCAATCATGATGATCGTAGACACTGCCCCGGACGAAAATGAGAGAATGCGACCCTGGGCTCTCGAACAGATAAAGGTCGAAGCTTCACAACATAAAGTTCACCTCTTTTACCTATCGCCGATTATCCAGTTCTACGAACCTCCAGAGCAATGAATGAAGTATCTCATCGTCATCGAACCAACCAGTACCGGCTTTTCGGCTTATTCTCCGGATCTACCGGGATGCGTTTCGAGCGGGGCGACGCGCGCGGAGGTCGGGGGTAATATGCGCGAGGCTATCGAACTTCACCTGGAAGGATTGCGGGAAGAAGGCTATCCGGTGCCCGATCCAGGCACTTCCTCCGCCTACGTCGAGATCCCGGCCTGAAGGGGGCCCCGGCCCTGCAAGGTGCGTGGCTTTGTAAGACCTCTGAGGTCCAGACGGCGGCCTCGTGTAGGATTGACGGAGAGGGCCCGATGGAAGGAGCGATCCGTGCACCCACGCGCCAGAGCAACGGTCGAGGACCTGTATCGAATACCGGAGAACGGCAAGGCCGAGCTCATCGACGGGGAGATCGTAGCCATGTCTCCAACGGGGGGAATACCCGGTCGAGCCGGGGGCCGCATCTACAGAAACCTGGACGATTACGAGCGGTCGAGGGCGGACGGCTACGCGTTCCCGGACAATGTCGGGTTCGTGGTCGACCTGCCGCACCGCGGCTCGTTCAGCCCGGACGCCGCCTTCCATGCGGGTCCGTTGTGGGGCGGAAAGTTCCTGGATGGCGCCCCGATCTTCGCCGCGGAGGTTCGAAGCGACGGCGACTACGGTGCCGGGGCCGAGCGCGCGTTGGCGGAGAAGCGGGCAGACTACTTAGCTGCCGGCACCCTCGTAGTGTGGGACGTGGACGTCTTGCGTGAGCGTGCCGTCCACGTGTACCGGGCTGAAGACCCGAACACGCCGACCACCTACCGTAGCGGCGACGTGGCCGAGGCCGAACCCGCCTTGCCCGGATGGGCGCTGCCCGTCGAGGATCTTCTGCCGTAGCCCCCGCCACCCGTCAGCCTGCGAGGAAATCCCAATAGATACTGGGCCGTGCTGGTTCCCAACCGACGTTCGCTTGTGGCGCGCGCGGCCCGTTGGTAACCTGCCGTGGGGTGGGTTGGCGGGGGAGGATGTTTTGACCGGTAGTGCGTTGGATGACGCTGTGGTGGGGCGCCGGCGAAGGCGTGGCCCCCGGTGGGCGGCTGGATGACACCCCATCCGGATGACCTCCTGGAGACGGTTTGGGGCCGCATCGACCCCGACGAACTCGTCCACCTGGCCCGGGAACTGGTCCGCATCCCGAGCGTCTACCGCCCCGGAGAACCCGACGGAAACGAGGCCCGCGCCGCCCGGTTCGTGGCGGAATACCTCGAAGGCGCCGGCTTCGAGGTCCGGACGGAAGAGGCCGAGCCGGGCCGTCCCAACGTGTGGGCCGTGTGGGAGGGGGATAGTTCGGGCAGGACGCTGCTCTTGGAGGCGCACACGGACGTGGTTACGGAGGGCCGGGCCGAAGACTGGGAGCACCCGCCGTTCGCGGCGGAGCGGGACGGGGGGCGCATCTACGGCCGGGGCGCGTGCGACACGAAGGGGAACCTGGCAGCCGCGGTGACGGCGGTGCGGGCTATCAAGGACTCGGGGGTTCCGTTTCCCGGCAGGCTCGTTCTCTGCCACCCCGTCGACGAAGAGGGCATGATGAGCGGCATCAAGGCGTTCATAGATGGGGGGCACGCGGAGGGGGTGGATGCTGCCGTTATCTGCGAGCCGGAGGAGAACCGGATCTGCGCGAGGCAGAAGGGCGGCCTGCGCGCGGAGGTGACGGTGCGGGGCAGGATGGCCCACGGGGCGATGCCCTCAAGCGGCGTCAACCCCGTGACGCGGGCCGCCCGGTTCGTGGTGGCCGTCGAAGAGTTGGAAAGGGAGGAGATAGAGCGCCACGGGAAAGACCCGTTCCTGGGCTACCCGAGCCTGACGCCGACGATACTCATGGGACCCGCGTCGGGGGAGCCCCAGATCAACGTCGTCCCCGCCAGCGCCTACGTCGCCCTCGACATCCGCACCATCCCAGCCCAGTCTCACCGGGAACTGGTCGGAAAGCTCGAAGAGATCCTGGCGTCTCTGGAATCCGACGACCCGGACTTCGACGCGACGCTGGAGGTCATAGAGGAGCGTCCCCCGACGGAGACGCCCGAGGACGAGCTGCTGGTCCGCGCGACGGCCGCCGCCTACCGCAAGACCACCGGCGAGGAGCCCCGCTACGACGGGGTGCCCGGCGCCACGGACGGCACCTTCCTCCACGCCCGGGCCGGCGTCCCCATAGTCACCACCGGCGCGGGGGACCGGGAGATACCGCACCACAAGGACGAGTGGGTGGACGAGGAAGAGCTCCTGACCACCGCCAGGCTCTACGCCGCGACGGCTTTGTACTACGCTTACGGAGAGGACTAGAGATGTACGACTACCGTTCGATGTTCGACATGACCGGCAAGACGG
>CAXTDD010000484.1:0-3134 GCA_964242955.1 uncultured Rubrobacteraceae bacterium
GACGGTGGGACCCCAGCGGCCTGTTCCGCGACAACTTCTTTGTCGACCCCACCGCGGTCGACCCCGAGGCCGCCGCCCGTCCGGGGACGATCGCGGCTCGAGAAACCGAGTTCCATTAGCGAACTGATTGAGATTTCGGCGAGTAAACGACGGCGCGACGTTACAAGAGGTCAACGATGGACCTGGCACGCTTTGCTGACAGGGTGGCGATCGTCACGGGATCGAGCTCCGGGATCGGGCTCGCGGTCGCACGGCGGCTGCAGGAGGAAGGCGCGTGCGTCGTCGGCGCGGACCTCCGCCCACCACCGGAGGCGGGCGACGACGGGCGCTTCGAGTTCGTGGAGACCGACGTCGGCGACGCCGAGCAGGTGCAGGCGCTGGTCGACGCCGCCCTGGCGCGACGCGGCACCGTAGATATCCTCGTCAACAACGCCGGCGTCGGCGGGGGTGGCGGGGGCATCACGGAGGTAACACCCGAGGAGTGGGCCCGAGTCCTCCGGACCAACCTCGATGCGGCGTTCCTCCTGTGCCGGGAGGCCCTACCGCACATGTCGCGTCAGCAACGCGGCGCCATCGTCAACATCGCCTCGATCTCCGGCATGGCGGCTGACTACGGTGTCGCCGCGTATAGCGCGTCGAAAGCGGGCGTCCTGAGCCTCACCCGGACGATCGCCATCGAGAACGGCCACCGCGGGATCCGGGCCAACGCGGTCTCCCCCGGGCTGATCCGCACGGCGATGACGCAGATGGTCCTCGAGACGGACCTGAATGACTCGTTCGTGTCGCGGATTCCCATGCGCAGGAGCGCCGCACCAGAGGAGATCGCCCGCGTCGTCGCCTTCCTGGCGAGCGACGACGCGAGCTACGTCAACGGGACGAACCTGGTGGTCGACGGCGGGCTCTTGGCGCACACTGGGCAACCGAACATGCTGGAGCTCCTCGACGTGTCGTGACGGTCAGGATGCTCGAACGGTCGCGTCCGCGTCGGACTCCCACCTCCCTACGCAGACCGACTTGCTAATTCACCGTGCGGCACGCGCTCCACCTTCCCACAGAGTAGAGTCGCCGGTGGCCCGGCCCCTTTTCAATGGGTCAGGAAGTCTAGACCGCTCGCCGCCGTTGCGTTTCCGCGGACGCCGTTTGGCCGACGATCGTGCTCGCGCGGTCAGGCGCGCCTTCCCCGACGGTACCGGCGAGCGACTGAGGGTGCTCCGACGCAGGGTCGATCCCGACGGAGTCTTCGACGGGGTTTTCCGGAGGGGGTGAGACCGGCACTTTCGTGTGCGGGGGACTGTGCAAGTACACGCAGGCCCAGTGACTGGGTGGCTGTCACCGGGGGCAAAGTATGCGAGTCGTTTGCAACACAACGCCACTATAAGCAGCTCGTGGGTTGCGTACTCTGCCCCCTCCCGGCGGGGATCTCTGGCGGGGGAGGGGCGGAGATCCTCACGAGCCCAGGTAGAGCGCCGAGGAGTCGTCCGGACGGGCGTGCAGGTAGCGGCCCGTGGTGGAGATGTCGGAGTGCCCGAGGGTGGCCTGCACGAGGTGGATCTTCCCCGCGGTCCATCGCGTGGCCCGCGCGGGCGTTGCAAGGTTTTTGGCGAGGTCTCCTACGTTGGTCCAGTCGCTAGCTACTACATTCTGCGATGGTTGGGTCTTGGGAAAGTACGCATTTGTACATAAAGTTGTTGTAGGACGTGGCGACGGGGCCTCTATACAAGGATTGGCGGGCCCCCTGCGACTCCGGCCTCGTGCGGCCGGCCCGTCGCCAGCGGTGGACGTTTCAGGGCGCGGCCCGTCGGAGAGGAGCGGCGTGGCGAAGCGGAAGAAACGGGCCCCCGGGGAGGGCCACATCCGCCAGAGAGCGGACAAGCGGTGGGAGTGGATCTACACCGTCAGGCTCTGGAATGGGAGGAGTACTCAGAAGAGCCTCATCAAGCGCAAGCAGGTCGACCTGATGCGCGAACGGCGTAGGGTCCTTGCGGAGTTGGAGCAGACGGGCGGGTACGCGCGGACGGACCTGAACGTGGGCGAGTACCTCAGGCTGTGGCTCTCGGACTCCGTGGAGGGCTCGGTGAAGGACACCACTTACGACGGCTACGAGCAAATGGTCCGTAACCACCTCGATCCCAGAGTAGGGCACGTCAAGGTGCGCGACCTCACCCCCGCCCACGTCATCGACCTCAAGAACGAGGAACTCGACGCCGGCTACTCGCCCCGCACCGTCCGCTACGTCCTGCAGACCCTTGGTACCGCCCTGGAGCAGGCCGTGGTGCTCGGGATGGTTCCGCACAATCCGACGCGGGGCGTGAAGAAGCCGAGGAGGACCAAGCCGAAAATAAACCCTCTCCGGCACGAGGAAGCCGAGCGGTTCCTCGCCACCGTGAGGGGCGACCGGCTCTACCCGCTGTACCTGCTCGCCACCAGGCGGGGCATGCGCGAGGGAGAGCTCTTGGGACTGGGCGAACACCATGTGGACTTCGACAAGGGCTTCCTTTGGGTGCAGCAGACGCTGGTCAGGAGCAAGAAGCGCGGGCTCAACATCCAAGAGTACGACGCAAAGTCCGAGAGCAGCCACCGGCGCATACCCTTAAGCCAAGATCAATTAGAGGCGCTATGGGCCCACCGCAAACGCCGGAACGCGGAGAAGCTGATCGCGGACTCCGGGTGGAAGGAGAGCGGCCTGTTCTTCACCACGAGGGTCGGCACGCCCATAAACGTCCAGAGCCTCACCTACCGGAGCTACCGTCCGCTCCTGGAGAAGGCCGGCTGCCCGCGCATACGCTTCCACGACCAGCGGCACACCTTCGCGGTCCTGGCGCTCCAGAACGGCATGCCGCCGGAGGTCCTCAAGAAGACCCTGGGCCACTCCAGCATCCAGATCACCATCGACTACTACGGGCACCTCTTCCCCGACTACCAGGACGAGGTCCTCGGGAGGATGGACGATGCCCTCGCGACCCTCGATCGGGCGGTGTAGGAAGCCAGTCTTGGTCAAAGTCTTGGTCAGGCCCGGAAGTAGCGCCGCGGAAGACCAGTTCCGGGAGCAAGAATTTCCTGCAAGTCAGGGAGTTCTGTGGCGGCTGCCGGACCAGGATTCGAACCTGGACTAAGTGATTCAGAGTCACTCGTGC
>CAXTDD010000485.1:0-3109 GCA_964242955.1 uncultured Rubrobacteraceae bacterium
CGCCGCCAGGCCGACCTCCATGCCGGCGAGCGGTCCCTGGCCGGGGCGGTGGTCGCGGACGTGGCGGGCGCCCTCGGTGGGTTCCGCCGCCGTGCCGGGCAGGATGACCTCGTCGCACCGCCCGGCGAGCGCGTCCACGACCCGCCGGAGGAGGGTGCGCCCGCCTATCTCCAGGGGAAGCTTGTCGCGACCCATCCGCCGGCTTTCTCCGCCGACGAGGACGATCCCGGAGGCGTTCAGTGGCCCATGCGCGGGACGGCCTTGCCCCTGAGCGTCGAGATCTTCTGGCGCAGGGCGAGCACCCGGTCCCGGCGGATGGCGGTGTCCGCGCGTCGGGCGAGGCGTTTGGAGACGGCGAGGTCTACGGCGGCCCCGTGCACCTTCCGCGCGCGGGCCCAGGTCGCGAAACGGCCGGAGAAGATAAGGCGCAGGTAGTATCCCGTCTTGCGGAAGTACCTCGGCAGGATCTCGTACTCCTCGGGCGTTATGGTGCCTGCCGCGACCTCCTCGCGCAGCTCGTCCCGGATCATGCGCCGCTCCAGCGTGAGCCAGACGGCTATGATGACCGCATAGAGCAGGAGAACGAGGAACAAAACCACGTAGGCGGCGGCCCCGAACACGGTCGCCGTGAAGTTGAACGCGCCGTGCAACAGGATCGCCCCGAGAAGACCCAGGAGCGGGAACAGCACTTTCAGAAAGCCGCTCCGAACCCACGGGATGAGGCCTATGCCGATCCCCGTGAGCGACGTGAACGCGGCGTGGGCGAAGCCGCCGAAGATGCGTCTTACCACGAAGGTCTCCGACCCGAACTGCAGCCCGTATAGGATGTCCTCCGCGATGGCGAACCCGCACCCGCCGGCCGAACCGTAGCCGATGCCGTCCATCACCCCGGCGAACTCCACGAGGCCGCGGCGGCGCGCCGCCGCGTACGCGATGAGGAAGGCGATGAGCAGCGCGAGCCCCTTGGCGGTCTCCTCGACCGGTGGCGCCACGAACACGGCCGTCAGAAAGGACGCCGCCTGGTTGCCGGCGAGGCTGCTGATGGTGATCGAGGCTATAGTGTTGAAGACGAGCGAGACCGTGGTCGCCACCGCGAAACCCCAGATGAAGATCGGGATCACGTACCGCAACGACTCCCGCTCGTAGAGGTCTACAGCCCTGATAAAGAACAGGTAGAGCAGGGCCTGCAACACGCCGATACCAACGAGCGAGGCGCTTAAAGACACTTTACAAATCTCCGGAAAGCTTCATGGGCCGCAAGTATACCTACTCTTGGTAAAATACCTCCCACTGGACCCGAGAGGAGAGATTTGGACAGGGACCCCCACGACCGCGACTCCTTGCTCGGCGCCCTGCGCCACCTGACCCACGGCGTGTACGTGCTCGGTACCCGCCGGGGCCGCCAGTCGAACGCTATGTCGGCCTCCTGGGTGATGCAGACCTCCGAGCGCCCCCCGTGCGTGGCGGTCGCCGTGCGCACCGACCGCTACACCCACGACATCGTCCTGGAGAGCGAGACCTTTGCCCTGAGCGTCCTGCGCGACGACCAGGTAAACGTGGCGACCCACTTCGGGGAGACCAGCGGCGAGTACGATGACAAGCTGCGCGGCGTCCCCTACGGCCTGACCCCGAACGGCTCCCCCTACCTCCTGGACTGCCTGGCCTTTTTGGACTGCCGCGTTATGGACCGGGCCCGCGCCGGGGACCACACTGTCGTCGTCGGCGAGGTGATGGCCGGGGAGACCCTCGACGCGAGCTACCCCCTGATCTACGACCCCGGCGAATACGAGGAGGCCCTCCGCTAGATGGACCCCGAAGCCCGTCTCGCCGACCTCGGCCTCGAACTTCCCCCCGTCCCCGAGCCGGCCGGCTCCTACGTCCCGGCGACGCGAACGGGACCCTTGATCTTCACCGCCGGCCAGGTCCCCTTCAAGGACGGCAAACTCCTCCTGACCGGCAAGGTCGGCGCCGACGTCACCGTCGAAGAGGCCCAGGAGGCGGCGAGGCTCTGCGCCCTCAACGCCATCGCCGCCGCGGCCGAGAAGGCCGGGGGTCTGAACCGCCTGCGCGACATCGTGAAAGTAACGGGCTTTGTGGCCTCGGCCCCCGGATTCAACGGCCAGCCCGACGTCGTCAACGGCGCCTCCGACCTCGTCGGGGAGGTCTTCGGGGAGGCGGGCCTGCACGCCCGCTCCGCCGTGGGCGTCGCCGAGTTGCCGCTCGACGCTCCCGTCGAGGTCGAGCTCGTTGCCAGCCTCGATCCCCCCTCCTGAACCCCTGACCCGGCAACCTTTGCGGGTATAATCTGTTTCGTCGTATACATAGACATGGGAGCGGCCAGTTGGACACCACCAGGGAGAGAACCGGCATAAAGTTGTACACGGGCAGCTACTGCCCTTACTGCCGCAGGGTCAAGCAGGAGTTGGACAGGCTCGACGTCGGCTACGAGTCGGTCAACGCCGACGACGACGGTCGGCAGGAGGTCATCCGGCTCTCCGGGCAGCGGGCGATCCCCATCGTCACCATCGGCGAGGAGGTGCTCGTCGATTCCTCGAACATTATCCGCGAGCTCCGCAGGCGCTACGCCTGAAGGCGAGGCTCTCAGGTTTTGAGGGGCGATGTTGCCAGACCCCGCTACGGTGTGCACCTTCAAGAGCTTCAGGACCCAAAAACCTTGCGATGCTGCGGGCGTTATTCTTCGGCTTCGGGCGACTCTTCGTTCAAGAGATCCAGAACGTACGTGGCGTAGAACGCGAGTGATTCTTCCGAGCCTTCCCGCAGAAACGCGCGGGCCTTGCCCAGTGGGTCGAGGACGAAGTCTCCGACCTCGACCACGGGCCCCTCTCCCCACTCTTCGCCCGGCCGCCACGCCGCCTCGACCGCGGTGTTCCGGCGGATAGTATCGCCCAGGAAGGAGCCCACGCCGGAGACGAGGCCCTCGGAGACGGGCACGCGCCCGGTGGGTTCCTCGCCGGTCAGGGCGGCGGTGAGTAGATCCTCCACCAGGGGAAGGTAGCCCGGTTCGAAGTCCAGGTCCACGCCCCAGTGGCGGCTCGCGACCTCGCGGAAGTCCGCGGCGGCCTGCTCGGGGCGTTCGATCCGGATCCCG
>CAXTDD010000486.1:0-3108 GCA_964242955.1 uncultured Rubrobacteraceae bacterium
TCTCGGAGAACGTCTCGGTCGTCGCGTCGGGCGCCACGAGGGCTACACCGTTGGGTGCCAGGTGCGCCGCCACGGTGGCGAGCGCGGCGCGCAGGTCGTCCTCGGTAATCATGTACATGATGGCGTCGTGGACAAAGACCGCGTCGAACGCGCGGCCAAGCCTGACGGTGCGCATATCTCCGGTTGCGTGCTCGCATTCGGGGTTGAGGACGCGGCTCAGGGCTCGCATTCCGTCCGCGGGCTCGACGAGGGTCATGGCGAACGCGCGCTTCATGTGGGAGGCGTTGTTGCCGCCGCCGCTGCCGAGTTCGAGCACCTCGCGAACGGGACGGCGCGCGGCGGACCGGATCATCTCCACGTACAGCGCGCCTTCCTCCGCGTATTCGGACGGCGGCGAGATGGCCGGCCACCAATCGGCGAGATTACCGTAGAGCTCCACCACTAGACCCCCGTCGTCGATGGCTGCGGCCTCGGGGTTGTACCATCCCACCGCCGTTCTGCTTCTTGTGTGACGATGGGACCGAACTTTTCGCCGGCCCCGTGCATCTACCGTGCATGAGGCTTAGACTGGGGTCGACGGACAAGGAGAGCAGGATGGTGAGCGACGCCGAGCTCGTCAGGGCCGCCCAGGGGGGTGAGGTCGCCTGCCTCGGGGAGCTGCTGGAACGCCACCGGGCACCGCTCTACGCTGTCGCGCTCGGTATTCTCGGCCACGGACCGCGGGCCCAGGACGCCGTCCACGACACCTTTCTCGTAGCCCTGCGCAAGATAGGCCAGGTCCGGGAGCCGGCGGCCGTGGGCGGCTGGCTGCGGGCCACCCTGCGCAACGTGTGCCTCATGAAGCTGCGCGAGGACCGGGGCGAGGTCCCTTTCGAGGAGTTGCCCCGTACCGTGCGGAGCGGGTCCTTCGAGGCGTCCGTGGACGAGCACATCGAGCGGCTGGCGGTGCGCGACTGGGTGTGGACGGCGCTCGCGGCGTTGCCGGAGGACCTGCGGGTAACGGTCATCCTGCGTTATTTCGGCTCCAACTGTACCTACGAGGAGATCTCGGCCGTCCTCGGCGTGCCTTTGGGGACGGTCCGAAGCCGGCTCAACGCGGTCAGGGCGAGGCTGGCCGAAGCCCTGCTCCAGACGGCCGGGCTCGCGCACGCCGACGCGCGCCGGGTCTCCGAGTCGCGCGCCCGCTTCTTCGACGCCGCCTACGACGAGTACAGTCGCGGGCGGGGGTACGGTATCCTGGCCGGCGCCCTGTCGCGGGACCTCACGGTGGGCTTCTCCGATGGGACGGGCGTCGCGCGCGGCTACGAGTTCATGATCGAAGACATGGAGTGGGACCTCGAAGCGGGGGTCAGGATCCACCCGACCCAAGTCCTCGCGAGCGAGGGCGTAGCCGTGGTCGAGTGCGACGTCACGAGCCCCCCGGACGACCCCTTCCACTGCCCGCCGGCCTTTACCCAGGTCTTCTTCTACCGCGGCGACGATATAGCCAGGATGCGCTGGCACCTCGCCCCTCGCAGCGGCAACCACCCGGAAGAGACCGCCGGCGAACCGTGGACGCCCGAGGGCGTGGAGCGGCGCCTGCGGGCGCCGGAACCGGAAGACGTTCAGCAAGCCTGAAGTAAAGGAGAAGTACATGAACGAGAGGCTGACCGGGTATCCGGCGGACCAGAGGTCGGAACCGGAAGCGAATAAGCGTCGCGACGCCCTGGTGGAGAGGCTCTTCGGCTCCGCCATCGGCGCCATGGAGCTCGTCACGGTGCACATCGGTGGGCGCCTCGGCCTGTACCGGGCCCTCGCCGACCTCGGGACCGCACACCCGGGCGAACTCGCCGCCCGCACGGGCGTCGACGAGAGGTACGCCCGCGAGTGGCTGGAGCAGCAAGCCGTCGCCGGCATCCTCGAGGTCGAAGCGTGGGATGCGGCGCCGCCGGAACGCCGTTATCTGCTCCCGGCCGGACACGCGGAGGCGCTATTGGACCGCAATAGCCTCGGGTACATTACGCCGCTGGCGCTCCAGATCGTGGGATGCGTCCGGCCGCTGGACGGCCTGCTCGCGGCTTTTCGGGACGGCGGGGGCGTGCCCTACGAGGACTACGGTCCGGACATGCGCGAGGGCATCTCGGGGGCCAACCGGGCGCTCTTCGTCAACCTGCTCGGCAAGGAATGGCTGCCGGCCGTCCCTGACGTCGACGCCAGGCTCCGCTCGAACCTACCCGCGAGGGTGGCCGATATTGGCTGCGGCACCGGATGGTCGAGCATCGCCATCGCCATCGCCTACCCCGAGGCCAGGGTCGACGGGTTCGACCTGGACGAGGCCTCCGTCGCGACGGCCACCGCCAACGCCGAGGCCGAAGGGTTGGCCGACAGTGTGCGCTTCAAGGGGTCACGGTACCATTCCGGGAATTTTGTACGATAAGAAAACTCCCCGCCAGTTGGGTCGGCCGCCAAAGCCCATTGCGACGAGGGTCCTTCTGAAATAGGGATGCTATCCGGAGCCTTTCCTCTTCGCCAGATCGACCAACGTGGGTAAGACGTAGTCCCTGATCCATCTGAAGGGTGGGAACTCGAGTTCGTAGCCGACAGCACAGACGTACCTAACCCGTGCCTCTTCCACCCGCGGGAAGCTGAGGGCCACGCCGAGGGGCATGTCCTCGTCTTTGGAGATGGGCGCCGTGCGCCATGCCTCCGTCATAGCGGAGCCCGCTTCTTCCCTAGTGATCCGGAGGAGGGCGTCATATACGTCCGCGACGCGGGAAGATTGGATGCGCACCCAGCTCTTGTGGAACAGGAGGTCCTGCTGGACCCCGTGCACGAGATCGGCCATGCGCCCACGCACCTCGGGGGTCGAGTCCTCTCGGCGCAGGATTCGGTAGGGCAGTTCTGCGTAGCGCTCCACCGCGGCGAGGGCTGGGGCGACGGCCTTTCGCCGCGCGTCCTGTCTAGCTTGGTACTGGTTCACCGCCAGCACTATGAGCGCCACAAGTCCGGCTATGAGCGCGGCGACGACCGGTCCGGCTACGGTCCACGTAGAAGGCGCGGCCGTCAAGGTTTGTCATCCGTTTCGTCCATGATCTCCTCGTCCTCCGCACCGGGATGGGTCTCCGGACC
>CAXTDD010000487.1:0-3107 GCA_964242955.1 uncultured Rubrobacteraceae bacterium
CTCCTCGGCCCTCCGGGCCGCGGCCGTGAGAGACCGCGGGGCGACGACGGCGGCGAGCACGACGCACGCCGCGAAACCCGCCGCGGCGAAGAACCATCCCACGAAGCCGAGCAGCCCTTCGTCCTCCCTGGACCCGAAGTCGGGCATCATGCCGGCGCCCATCGGCTCGTGCAACACCGCGTCGGGGTGCGGGTGGACCTCGCCGCTCCCCGAGCGGAAGGCCGTCATCACCTCCGCGTCGGGCCCGAGGTAGACGTCCCCATGATCCACGTCGATGCCGCCCACGCGTGAGTTCACGCGGACGTCGCCGAAGCCGGCGTCCACCTCCCCGGTGACCGGCTCGTTTACCCTGACGTTGCCGAACCCGGCGTTAACGCTTCCGTTCACGGGGGCGTCGATCCTGACGTTCCCGGTCGCGGAGTGCACGTCGCCGGCCACCGGCCCGCGCACGCGGGCGTCACCGAAGATGGTCGAGACCTCGCCCCCGTACTCGTTCCGCTCCACCACCACGTCGCCAAAGACGCTGGTCTCGTCAGCGTAGGCGGGAGGAGGCGGAAGCAACAGGACGAGGCCCACCAGGGCCACGGAGACCGCTATCAGGGGCCTGGCGTCGATCCGACGCAGGGGCACGGAGGCGTTCATGCCTCGCGCGCGCGCCGGCGGGAGACCGAGAAGACCACCCCGGCTATTAGAAGATCCACGACCGCGCCGACGCCGAGGGCCAAGAGGAGCATCGGCCCGGCCGTCACGAGCAACGCCTCGGCCACGTCCGAGAGCCCGGCCACGAAACCCCAGAAGGCCGCCAGAGCCTCGACCGCGAGGGTGGCCGGGTTGGTCCCGTCGAGGCTGAGGGCGACGGAGACGGCCACGATCAGCGCCGTGGCGAGGCCGGCCCAGGCCAGCCTGACCCCGAGCAGCCGGGTCGGCAGCGCCATGGCGACCTCCCGGCAGACCGACGGCATATCTCCCACCTCGATCGCGCCGATGCGGGCGTTCAGGTCCAGCTCCTCGTCGTAGAGCTCCTTACAGGCCCGGCATCGGTCCAGGTGACCCCTCACCTCGCGCTCGCGCTCGGAAGGGAGTTCCCCGTCGGCCAGCTCGAAGACCCCTTCCGGGTCGCAGCCGGGCCCGCAGGCGCGGCTCATGCGCCCTCCCCCGCCTCCTCGAGCCTCCCGGCCAGCATGTTGCGGGCCCGGAAAAGCCGGCTCTTGACCGCCGGCACGGAGATGGTGAGGACCTCGGAGATCTCGGCGTAGCTCATCTCTTCTGAGTACCGGAGCACGAGCGGCACCCCGTAGGTCTCCGGCAGCGTGGCTATCGCGGCTTGGACGCTGCGGGAGAGGTCCTTCCTCACCGCCTCGGACTCGGGGCCGCCGGAGACGGCCGCGTGCGTCTCGGGGTTGAACTCGACGATCTCCTTGCGCCGCCGCAGGGTGTCGATGCCGAGGTTGTTGGCGATGGCGAGCAGCCAGGTCTTGAAACGGTAATCCGGATTGAAGGTCTCCAGCCGGTCATAGGCCCTCAAAAACGTCTCCTGCACGAGGTCCTCGACGGAGATCTCCCGCCGCGCGTAAGGATAGAGCACCTTCCCCACGAGCCGCTCGTACCGGCGCACCAACTCCTCGTAAGAGCGCACGTCGCCCGCCAGCGTCCTGGTGACCAGATCGTTGTCCTCGAGCCCGGCACGGCGGACCGGCAGGCCCTTCAGCCTCGCCCGCCAACCCCCTACCGTCACAGCCGTCGCGTGTCCCATGGCAAAAGTATACGCCGTTGCGCCGGAAAGGTTTCCGGCGCGGCACGCTCGCTTCGCGAGCTTGTCAGCACGCTCCGGCTAGCACCTACGCTTTCAGCACGTTCCGGCTTCGCCTCCACTCTCAGCACGCTGCGCCCTTCGGGCTTCGCTTTCAGCTTTTCTTAGCTCCGGACTCAGCCCAATCGCTAGATGATCACCTGCTCGCGGCATTCTCTCAAACGTGTCCAGGGCACATCACCCAAAACCGAAATCCTGGCTGAAAGCGGCCTGCAAGGCCGCGTGCTGAAAGCGACCGCAGGGAGCGTGCTGAAAGGCGCCGCAGGCGCCGTGCTGAAAGCGGAGCCCGAAGGGCGCAGCGTGCTATATAGCGTTCTGTCCGTCCACGCTCAAGCCGGAGAGCCTTGACGCGTGCTCGGTCAGTGCCGTGCGATCCAGGATGGCGATGCGGCGGTTGCGGTTTTCTATGATGCCCTCGCGCTGGAACTCGCTCATCACCTTGGAGACGGCCTCTCTGGTGGAGGCGATCATGTTGGCCAGGTCCTGGTGCGTGAGGCGCACGTCTATGAGCGTGCCGGATCCGTTCTCGTGGCCGAAGCGGTCGCCCAGGTTGCTGAGCAGGGTCGCCAGGCGCGTGGACACCTCCCGGTGCAGCAGGCTCTCGATAACCTCGTCGGACTGCCGCAGCCGCTCGGAGAACGAGGAGAAGAGCTTGAGGGCGAAGGCCGGGTCCCTCTTTATGACCGTCTCCAGCGAGCTCTTCTGGACGCTGGCGACCCTTGACTCCGTGACGGCCTCGGCGAACACGTTCTGCCAGCGGCCCTCGACGAGGTTCAGCTTGCCGAAGATGCCGCCGTTCTTGAGCAGCGCCGTGGTCGCCTCCTTGAAATCGCCGTAGATCTTGTACAGCCGCACCGTGCCGGAGAGCAGGAAGTAGAGCTGGTCGTCGGCATCACCCGGCGCGAAGATGGTGTCTTTGGGCGAGAACCGGCGCTCTACGGTCCTGAGCCCGACCTCCTCGAAATCCTCGAGGCTGAAACCCTCGGGCGCGGTGGTGGCGGCGAATCCTCCGGTGTTGTGGCTCAAAAGCATCTGGCTCTTCTACCTCTCTAACAGACCCCCTGCCCCCGTCACATGCGTGCCGGGCGGCACCATTATACCCAAACATTGTAACGGCTTAATCCGCCTCGGATGCATCTTTTGGTGTACTTTTTCGAGAATCGTTCCTGTAAGCGGTTTTGTTCGTGACGGTTTGCGAGGCAAACCGCGCCGTCAGCTTTCAGCGATCAGCCATCAGCAAGAGAAAAAGCTAAAGTCTGAGAGCGGAGGCCGAAGGCCGCAGCGGGCTGAAGGCTGA
>CAXTDD010000488.1:0-3097 GCA_964242955.1 uncultured Rubrobacteraceae bacterium
GCCATGTCGAGAAGCGTAGCATCCGATCATAGGCAGGTTTTGCAATGCGCTCTTAATAGGTGGCCCGAATTACGGGTATACCCGCGCCCGGCGAGGCTGTATAATTCGCTTGTCGCGCAGAGGAGGAAGGCCCGTCTTCGGGGCCTGGGCATGGAGTAGGGATGAAGAAGGCGGAGCTTACCGGGACCCTAACGGTTTTGGCGGCGCTCGTGGTGGCCGTGGGCGCCTTGGTGTTGGCGGGCGCGAGGCCGGCGGAGGCGGCGTTCCCGGGGACGAACGGGCAGATCGTCTACGGCGGCCCGTCCTTTACAGACGGGAAGGCCGTGTCGGCCGACGGTTCGAAGGTGGCCTACGCGGTGTACGACAGCTTCTGGGGTTCGACCATCTGGGTGAGGAACTTCGACGGCTCGAAACCCAGGCGGCTGACGGATCTCAGGGTGACTTGCAGCGGCGCGGCCCGGTGGGACGTCGACCCCTCGTGGTCGCCGGACGGCTCCAGGATAGTCTTCGGGTCCGACCGGTGCGGCACCGATGAGGACGTCAATCCCTACCTCTACGTGATGAACTCCGATGGGACGGGGCAGGCCCGCATAACCTCAGGCATAAGTGACTATGCTTTAGAGCCTTCATGGTCGCCGGACGGCTCCAGGATAGTCTACGAAGCCGGCAGGTTCTCGGGCGATCAAGGGATCTATGCCATAGACCCCGACGGCTCCGACAAGACCTTTCTTGCCTCCGGCGCCGAACCCGCCTGGTCGCCTGACGGGTCCAGAATCGTCTTTACTAGAGACGGGGGTATATACACCGTCGGCCGCGACGGCGCGAACGAGACCCGAGTAGACGCCGGAGGCGCGGGATCTTCTAAGGAGTCACCCGTCTGGTCCCCGGACGGCAGGAAGATAGCCTACTACGACAGGTGCGGCCAGGACTGCACGGGTCCGTACGTCATGGACGCCGACGGCTCCAACCCCACGAAGATCCCGGGCGCGAGCCCGAGATCCCAGCCCAAAGACTGGCAGCCGCTGCCGCGCTGCACGGTCGTCGGCGGCCCCGGTGACAACAGGCTCGTCGGCACCCAGGGCAGGGACGTGGCCTGCGGCCTGGGCGGCGACGACACCCTGGCCGGGCTCGGCGGCGACGACATCCTCATCGGCGGCACCGGCGACGACACCTTCTCCGGCGGCGCGGGCGAAGACATCCTCAACGGCGGGGGAGGGACGGACACCGTCTCCTACGTGGACGCGAGCACCCCGGTCGGTGCCTCCCTCACGACCGACTACGCCAGGGGCGTCGGGCCGGGCTCGGATCTCCTGTCCTACGTCGAGAACCTCGCGGGGACGCGCTTCGCCGACAGGCTGACGGGTACTTCCTTCAATCCGAACGTGCTGAGGGGCCTGGGCGGCAACGACACGCTGAACGCCAGGGACGGCAGGGGCGGGGACGTCGCCGACGGCGGGACGGGCAACGACTCCTGCCGAAAAGATGCCACCGACCGCGTCGCGAACTGCCCGTAGAGTACGACGCCGCAGTAGATCGGGCTGGTCTTCCGATCGTTTAGCCATGAGCCGCGTCCGCTGATACCATTGCGCGGGTGTTGTATACGAGATGTTTTCGTTAGACGGGCGGTCTATTGGCTACGGAGGCGGAGCGGGCGCACAACGTGGAGGCCCTGACGAGCGGCGCTATGGCCGACGTCTGGGAGTGGGTGCGGGGCAAGATCCCGGCGGGTGTCGAAGTCTTCGACGCCCACGCGCACATCGGCGCCGACGTGGACGGACGGACGGTAACGGCCGAGGGTATGCGCGAGCAGATGGAGGCCGCCGGGGTCAGAAAAAGCATAGTCTTTCCCCTGAACGACCCCAACGCCCGCGACGACTACTCGGGCCCCAACGACGTGATCTGGAACGCTTATGAGGAGCATCCGGGCTTCTTCGTGCCCTTCTTCCGCCTGAACCCGCACCTAAACTACGATAAGGAATTCGCGCGTTGCGTGGATCGGGGTTTCATGGGGCTCAAGCTCCATCCCGTCTCCCAGCAGTTCGAGCTCGACGACCCGCGGGCGGTGCGGCTCTTCGCGATGGCGGCCGAGGCGGACCTGCCGGTCCTGATCCACGCGGGCTTCGCGATGCAGCGGATCGTCGAGCCCTTGCTGCCGACCGTCGAGGCCCACCCTGAGCTGCGCCTGATCCTGGGCCACGCCGCGATGGTCGAGGTCCTTGATGCCGTGCGCGCCTTCGAAGACCACCCGAACGTGCTCTTCGAGACGTCCGTTGTGCGGGCGAAGGACCTCTACGTCCTCTTCTCGACGCTGGACCCCTCTCGCATCAGCTACGGCTCTGACATCCCTTACGGGGACCTGCCTTCCACGCTGCACGGTACTTTGGCCGCCGCCGAGGCGGCCGGCGTGCCGGACGAGGCGCTGCCGGGCATCCTCTCCGGGAACATCCGGCGGTGGTTTTCGTGAGGGTGGGGGAGAAGCCCGACGGGCGGCTGCGGGCGGCGCACCTGCTCAGGATCCACAGCTACATGGACATCGCCGTGCTCGCGATGTGGACCAACAGCCCGCGCGTGGACGTGATGCTCGGCATGGTCGAGGCGAGCCTGCGCGGCGAGAGCCCCGGCGGCGCTGACGACGCGCTGCTCGAAAGCGTCCGCCCCCTGGTCCGCGAGGCGCGCGCTTACCTGAAGGACGGGGAGTTCCCGCCGGCGATGGGCCGGATGCGCGTGGCGCACGACACGCTGGCGCTGTACCTGATCCAGCACGCAGATGACTGACCCGCCGCCCGAGCTCGACGCCGGCCTCCCCGAAGACCTCCCCCTCGTCGCCGTCCGCCGCGGCGCCGTCGTCGAGAGCGTCCACCGGGGCCGCCTCGTCTTCTGCGACCCTTCGGGCGAGGTCCTGGAGACGGCCGGCGACCCCGACGCCTACGTCTACGTCCGCTCCTCGGCTAAACCCTTCCAGGCGCTTCCCCTCGTCCTCTCCGGCGCCGCCGACGCCCTCGGCCTCACCGATAACGAGCTGGCCGTCGCCTGCGCCTCCCACAACGCCGAAGAGGCGCACCTCGCCGCCGTGCGGTCCATACTGGAGAAGTCCGGC
>CAXTDD010000489.1:0-3094 GCA_964242955.1 uncultured Rubrobacteraceae bacterium
GACGGCGGCCTCTCCGGGGCATACGTTACGCCGGAATAGGAGGTCGGCATGAAGAACGGTCTGTCCAACAGCATACTCGACGTCATCGGCGGCACGCCGATGCTGGAGATCGAGGGCATCTACTGCAAGCTGGAGTACCTGAACCCCTCCGGCTCCGTGAAGGCGCGCATCGCCAAGCACATGGTCGAGCGCGCCGAAGACGAGGGCCTCCTCAAGCGCGGCGACACCATCGTCGAGGCCACGAGCGGCAACACTGGCAACGCCCTCTCGATGGTCGCCGCCGTCAAGGGCTACCGGATGCTCGTCGTCATGCCCTCCGGGATGAGCGGCGAGCGCGTCGCCATCAGCCGCGCCTTCGGCGCCGAGGTCTTGCAGGTCGGCCACTTCCACGTCAACGCGGCCCTCGCGAAGGCCAAAGAACTCGGCGCGGAGCCCGGCTACTTCTGCCCCTCCCAATTCGAGAACGAGTGGAACGTCGAGGAGAACCGCACCTGGCTCGGACCGGAGATCCTGGGCCAGCTCCCCGAAAACGTCGTCCCCGACGCGCTCGTCATGGGCGTCGGGACCGGCGGCACCCTCGTCGGCGTCGGCCAGGCGTTCCGGGAGGTCAACCCGGACGTTCACCTGTTCGCGATGGAGCCTTCCGAGTCCTCGACCATCCTCTGCGGCGAGGTCGGCGAGCACCTCATAGAGGGCATAGCAGACGGCTTCGTCCCCGGCATCTTCCGGCGCCACCAGAAGCTCGTCAACGAGACCCTCGCCGTGGACTCCGAGGAGGCGGTCGAGACCATGCGCCACCTGGCGAAGAACCACGGCCTCTTCGTGGGTCCCAGCAGCGGCGCGAATCTGATCGCCGCCAGGAAAGTACGCGGAGCTTATCCCGAGATAGAAAACGTCGTGACCCTCTTCTGCGACGAGGGAGAGAAGTACATCCAGGACCACTTCGCCGCGCCGGACAAAGCGCAACTCACCGCCGACAACTACACCTGAGTTGCCTAGCCTTTCTGTATCTTTGCCCGGGAGCGGGGCTTCTATTGGCTGAGGAAAAACCCCTCGGGGCTTGCTGCTAATTTGCTGCTAATTGCTGCTAAATTAGCAGCAAACAGCCGATGCTGCTAAACTGGTACAAGCAGTGACGAGACCAGTTTCGGAGTAAAAACCGTGAAAATGCCGCAGACGCCACCGACACTAGAGACCTTGTTTGACCGGGAGGATTTTGAGGTCCTAGAGAAGATATTGAGTTCAGACGTAAAGGCGTCGCAGAACGGTCAATACAGACACTGGGACGAGATCCGTTTTCGCGAGCCTCCCGAAGGCATGTCGCGGGAAGACTGGTGGTTCGCCATAAAGTTTGCCCGCAGGCGGGAGTACCATCCGTTGCCGCTGGCGGACGCTGTAGGTACCCCCTTTATATATATGATGCCGGACAGGGCGTGGGAGTGGGTCCACAAAGCGGATCAGAGGCTGGGGGGGCAGATCACGCTGGGCGAACAAGTAGCGAACCCTTCTACCAGGGATCGTTACCTCGTGAACTCCCTGATAGAAGAAGCCATAACCTCTAGCCAACTCGAAGGTGCGAGTACGAGCAAGCAAGTTGCCAAGGACATGATCAAATCTGGGCGACCTCCCAGGGACAAGAGTGAACGGATGATCCTGAACAACTACCATGCGATGAACTTTATCCGGGAGAGCAGGCACCAGCGACTGACCCCAGATTTTGTGTTCGAGCTCCACAGGCTGGTCACCGACGGGACCCTGGAGAGGCCGAACACCGCCGGGCGCGCGCAACTTCCGAGCGAGGACCGCATCAAGGTCTTCGACAGAACGACCGGAGACATACTCCATGAACCCCCGCCTGCAGAGCAGTTGGCGGGTCGGTTAGAAAAGATGTGTGAGTTCGCCAACGGGAAGAAGGTAGAGACCTTCCTGCATCCGGTGGTCCGGGCAATCATCGTGCATTTCTGGCTGGCATACGACCACCCGTTCGAAGATGGCAACGGCCGAACTGCCCGGGCACTCTTCTATTGGTCCATGCTGTCGCAGGGTTACTGGATGGCAGAATTCTTGACGATATCCAGCATTTTGAGTAGGGCCCCCATTCAGTACGCGAAGTCGTTCCTGTACACAGAGACTGACGATAACGATCTCACTTACTTCATCATGTACCAACTGCGGGTGATCGCGAGAGCGCTCAATGAATTGGAAGGTTATCTGCAACGCAAGATGGCAGAGGTAAAAAGGACAGAGAAGTTGATCAAGCAGTTGGGGACGCTAAACCACAGGCAGACCGCGCTGCTAAATCATGCTCTTCGGCATCCGGGCCATCCTTACACCGTGACATCCCACTCCACAAGTCACAACGTAGTACCTCAAACCGCACGCACCGATCTAACGGGTTTGGTAGAACGCGGCCTGCTCGAGAAGCGGAGAGCGGGAAAGGGGTTCTTCTATTACCCGGCTGAGGACCTTCCGGACAAGCTAAAGGGCGAGTAAGCGACGTGATAGGCGTCGCAAGCTCTGGCCCGGCACTTGTGCTAACTTTACCGAAGCCCGATGATGGCCGTGGGAGAGAGTCGCGGGGGATGGGGGAGTCCCCGCAGCGACCGCCGAAGGTGAAAGGGTTGCGAGAGCGGCCCGAATCTCTCAGGCAGAAGGACCGCGGACCGGAGGGCGTCCTGGAGAGTCCGGCCGGCTACGGCCAGGCCGGCGCCGACGGGGTAATACTCTCAGGTTTGGGACAGGGCGGAAAAGAGAACGCTCACCCGAAATAGGGGGTATACCCGCGTGGCGCGATTCACTCCACACACCGAAGAAGACGTCCGCGAGATGCTGGACGCTATCGGGGTCGAGGCTTTGGACGACCTGTTCGCCGACGTCTCGCCGAAGTTCGAGGGAGAGCTGGACCTGCCGCCGGCGCTCTCCGAGTACGAGGCGCTCAAGGACGTCGATAGGCTGTCGAAGGAGAACGTTTCGGGGCTCCCGATCTTCCTGGGAGCCGGGGCTTACGACAGGATCGTGCCGTCGACGGTCGGGGCCGTCATCTCGCGCGGCGAGTTCCTGACCTCCTACACGCCCTACCAGCCGGAGATCAGCC
>CAXTDD010000490.1:0-3093 GCA_964242955.1 uncultured Rubrobacteraceae bacterium
CGGCGTGGTTCTCGAAGCCTTCGAGGCGGGCGAGGCGCTCGACGTGGGGGCCGAGGTCGCGCAGGGCGTCCTGGGAAAAGTGGATGTAGTTGGTGCGGGCGGTGAAGTCGTGGGTGCCGAGGGGCGAGGCCCAGGCGGCGGCGCCGCCCGTGGGGAGGGCGTGGGAGGGACCTGCGGCGTAGTCGCCGAGGGCGACGGGGCTGAAGTCGCCGATCGCGACCATCCCCACCGCGTCCAGGTCTTGCAGGATCGCCTCGTGGTCCTCGGAGATCACGTGCGCGTGCTCGGGGGCGTACGCGTTGGAGATCTCGACGGCCTGCGCCGCGTCCTTGACGCGAACGAGCGTGA
This sequence comes from uncultured Rubrobacteraceae bacterium, assembly GCA_964242955.1. GTDB lineage: Bacteria > Actinomycetota > Rubrobacteria > Rubrobacterales > Rubrobacteraceae > Rubrobacter_D. The sequence goes on from CAXTDD010000490.1 coordinate 349, forward strand.
CGAGCTCCGCCGGCTCGCCGGAGAGCAGCGGTTCGACGCCGCGGACGAGCTCCTCGCTCGGCGTGAGCAGGACGGCCGAGGCCCCGGAGAGGTGCTCGGCCTGGGCCATCAGGTCGCGGGCGACGCGTTCGGGGAAGGCGCCGGCGTCGGCGATGACCAGGACCTCGCTCGGCCCCTGGGGCGCGTCGATGCCCACCGCGCCGAAGACCTCGAGCTTGGCCGCCGTCACGTAGTCGTTGCCGGGGCCCACGATCTTGTCCACCGCCGCCACGCTCTCGGTCCCGTAGGCCATCGCCCCCACCGCCTGCGCCCCGCCGACGGCGTAGACCTCTTCGAGCCCCAGCAGGGAGGCGACCGCGAGCACGTGCCCGTTGGCCTCGCCGTCCGGACCGGGCGGGGTGCAGACCCGGATCTCCCCTACCCCAGCGACCTGCGCCGGCACGGCGGACATGACGATCGTACTCGGGTAGGCTCCATGACCGCCGGGTATGTAGAGGCCCGCCCGCTTTATGGGACGCACCCTCTGGCCCACCGTCGCCCCGGACCGGCTCTGCTCCCAGGAACGGTCCATCTCCCGCTTGTGAAAGGCGCGGACGTTCTTTATGGCGACGCGGAAGCTGTCCTCGATCTCCGGCGAAAGCAGTCCCCGCGCCCGGTCTATCTTCTCCTTTGGAACCCGCACCGGCTCCGGGCGCACCCCGTCGAAGCGCTCCGTGTACTCCAGCAGCGCCGCGTCTCCCCTGGCGCGCACATCCTCCACGATGGCGCGGGCCGCATCCCGCACCTTGGGGGACAGGAAACCGCCGGGGCGCCGCAACCGGCCGGCGGTCTCGCGGGGGTCTGCGTCGCGGGCGTCTATCCGTTTAACCAACGCGGGCTCCGTTTCTTTGCATGGCCTCTACCAGGCCCGACACCTCGGCGTGCCGCAGGCGGTAGGAGCCGCGATTGGCGATCAGGCGTGCGGTGGAGGTGGAGATCTCGTCCATGACCACCAGGTCGTTCTCGCGCAGGGTGGTGCCCGTCGCGGTGAGGTCCACGACGGCTTCGGCCAGGCCGACGAGCGGGGCGAGCTCTATGGAGCCGTGAAGCTCAATGATCTCGGCTTGGCGGCCCATCTCCTGGAAGTAACGCCGCGCCGTCTCCGGAAACTTGGTCGCGACGCGCACCACTTCCGCGTGCGAGATGGACCGCCGCACCTCGTCCACCCTGCCCTTTGGGGCGGCCAGGATCATGCGGCACCCCCCGGTCCCGAGGTCCCTGAGCTCCACCACGTTCGGCCGCTGCTCCTCGAGCACATCCTTGCCGACGATGCCGACGTCGGCCGCGCCGTGCTCCACGAAGACGGGCACGTCGGACGGACGGCTGACGATGAACTCGGCCCCGTCCGCCCTGTACAGCAGCCTCCGGTCGTTCTCGCGCAACACCCCGACGGGCATCCCGGCGGCACCCAGCGCTGCCAGGGCGTCCTCGAAGATAGCACCCTTCGGCACCGCCACCCGAAGCCCGCTCAAGGTAGAACCTCCCCCGCCACGTCCTCGAGGGGCACGAACGTAGGCTCCCCGCCGGCCTCCAGCGACGCGAGCTTTACGCCCTCCGGCGCCGGGTAGCCCACCCAGCCGGCCTCCACCGAGCTGGCGTACTCGACGGCTTGCGGGTACGACAAGTCTTCGGCGAGGTGGAGCGTGGGGACGCCGGCCGACCTCAGGTCCGCGGCCGTGCCCGTGGCCTCTACGGCGGCACCGACCAGGACGAGGAGCGGGGCCGATTCCTTCTCGGGGAGCACGGAGGCGAGGCGTTCGAGGGAGATGGCGAAGCCCGTGGCGGGCAGGGGCTCGCCGAAGCGGCGGAGCAGGTTGTCGTAGCGTCCGCCGTTGGCGACGGTGAAGCCGAGGCCCGAGGCATAGACTTCGTAGACAGCACCCGTGTAGTAGTCGTGGCGCCCGATCAACCCAAGGTCCAACATCACCCCGTCCAGGCACCCGACGGCCTCGAGATGCCCGAGTATCAGCCGCAGGTTCTCCAGGGCGTCCGCGGCGTCGCCTTCGTCCCCGGCGTACCGTCCGGCCCGCTCGAGCACGGTGCCGTCCGTGGCAGGCCCGACGAGGCGGGGAATCTCTCTTACGCCGGCGGCGACCTCGTCCGGGAGGGAGGCGGAGATCTCATCGAGCCTCACGAGGTTCTTATCGGCCAGCGCCCCGAGAAGCTCGTCCGTCGCCACGGGCGCCACCCGCCGCAGGTACCCCCGGTAGAAGGCGGCCTGGCCGAGCACGACGGAGAAGTCCTCCCCGGTGCGCAGGCCGAGCCCCTGGAGGACGTCCATGAGCAGGGCGATGGTGCCCGCGTCCTCGCCAGGGCTTGCGGAGCCCACGACCTCCACACCGGCCTGGCGAAACTCGGCGCTCTGGCCCCGCCCCACCCCCACGCGGCGGTAGACCGGCAGGCTGTAAGAGAGCTTGTACGGCGGCGGGGCGTTGAGGAGCCGCTGGGCCACGAGGCGGGCGACGGGCGTCGTCACCTCGGGGCGGAGCAGGACCATCTGGTTGTCCCGGTCGAAGAGCTTGAAGGCCGAGTCGCGCATCTTGGGCTCCTCGATAACCTCCGAGTACTCCAGCGCCGGTGTTACGACCTCCCTGAACCCGTGCAGGCGGAACAGCCGCAGCACCTCGGCCTGTGCGTCCAAAAGCCGGGTGGACTCGGGCGGCAGCACGTCGCGCGTGCCGGGGGTGGTCGAAAACTTTCTGGGGG
>CAXTDD010000491.1:0-3093 GCA_964242955.1 uncultured Rubrobacteraceae bacterium
GCAAGGAAAAGAGGCCTCCCGCTCACCCGGGAGGCCTCCGAAGGTACGGGCGGCGCGGCTTGTTTGCTAGGTGGGGTGTTGCCCGCGTTCTTGCGGGTCTTCCGGGGTCATCTGCTGGGGAGCCGGGGGCCCGGGAGGCTGGCCCCTGGCGGCATCCCGGTACTGCTGCCGTCTCTGCAGGTCACGGTCCTCGGCCGGCATTCCGTCCGCCTCCCGGGGCCCTGCTACGCGGGAATCCTCCGCGAGGGATCTGAGCAGGCCGAAGGCCATGGGGACCATGAGTATCCCGAACGGCGTGGCGGCCAGGATCGCCCCGTTCGTCAGCCCGTTGAGCGCCGTGGACCCGCCGCCCCCGGCTATGAGCAGGACCGCCGCGATCAACGCCATGATCACGCCCCAGGTGAGCTTGATGCCGATCTTCGGGTTCAGGACGCCGCCGGCGGACATGCTGCCGAGCACGACGGTCCCCGCGTCCGCCCCGGCAACGAAGAAGATGTAGATCAGGAACAGCGCCAAAAGCGACGTGAGCAGGGGGAGCGGGTACGCGCCGAGGAACTCGAACAGCGCGACGGCCGCACCGTCGTTGTAGACGGTCTCGCTGAATCGCCCGTTGGTCTGGTTGTCCAGCCTGATGCCCGCCGTCCCGAACACGCAGAACCAGATCATGGAGAAGAGGCTCGGGCCGACCATCACCCCGATGATGAACTCCCTGATGGTGCGTCCGCGCGAGATCCTCGCTATGAACGCGCCGACGTAGGGGCCCCAGGCGATCCAGGTCGCCCAGAAGAAGATCGTCCAGGAGCCCAGCCACGACTGGGTTTCCGGGTCGGCGAAGGCTGCCAACCTGAGGCTCTGGGGGATGATGTTGGCCGCGTAGACGCCGATCCCCTGCGTGAGGGAGTTGAGCTGGAGGAGCGTGGGACCCACGACGAGGAAGTAGACGAGCAGGAGGATGGCCAGGTACATGCTCCCCTGGCTCAAGAAGTTGATGCCCTTTTCGAGCGGCGTGCACGCCGAGAGCATGTAGGCGACCGCGGTGACGGCGATGATGATCAGCATCAGGGTGACCGTGCTCGGGATGCCGAAGACCGCGGTGAGCCCCGCGGCGATCTGCAGCGTGCCGAGCCCCAAAGAGACGGCGACGCCGAATAGGGTCGCTATGATCGCCAGAACGTCGATCGTCTTGCCCATGGGGCCGTCGACGCGGTCGCCGATCAGCGGTCGGAAGACCGTGCTGATCTGCAGGTTCTCCATGCCCCTGCGGTAGCTGAAGTACGCCACCGCGACGCCGATGGTGGCGTACATGGCCCACGGGGTCAGCGTCCAGTGAAAGAACGCGGTCTGTATGGCCAGGGTGGCGGCCTCCGGCGTGCCCGCCTTCGCCAGGCCGAGGGGTGGATCACCGTAGTGCCAGACGGGCTCGGCCACGCCCCAGAACACGAGGCCGATGCCCATCCCGGCCTGGAAAAGCATGCAAAACCACGCGAAGTTGCCGAACTCGGGTTCGTCGTCGTCCCGGCCGAGCTTGATCTTGCCGTAGCGGGAGAAGGCCAGGTAGATGACGAAGATGAGGAAGAAGGTGGTTATGAGCATGTAAACCCAGCCGAGGTCCGTCTTGATCCAACCCACGACCGCGTTGAGCACGCTGTCGAATGAATCGATAAAGAACGCGCCCCACAGAACGAACACCGCCGAGATGGCGACCGTGACCCAGAATACGACCCCGAGCCGCTGAGCCTGCTCGCCTCCCCCCGCCCCTCCTGCCGTTTCCCTGTCTGACACTAGCGGACCTCTCCCTTCCCGATGGTTACCGCCACGCTAAAGTACGCCGATAACAGGTTAGTCCTCTCCATTCAAGCTGAAAAACAGATCTGCATCTTCCCCACCGCGTTTTGCGACCATGCCCGCAATGTAGCATGCACCAAATCCAGACGCAACCGCGGTTGCTATATGCGCCTTCTGGAACCAAGAACCGCCTCTCCGGCTTGCGAAGGACCGGGACGTGTTCGGCCACCCCACGGTTTGGAACGTGCTCACCGGTTGGTCCGGCACGGGGCGCGTAGCCTGGCGGGTAGAGCGCCCGATCTACGTGCGGGCGGTCGACCGTCCGAGCCGGGCTGCACCCACCGACCTTTGGCTCTCATCGTGTGGTCTCGTCGCGCTCTTTCGCATCGCCCGCGGCCGTCAACGTCGACGGCACGACGCGGCGCTCGAGCTCCGCCAACCCCAGGCCGGTGCCGACCACCCGCATCTCGTCGCCGGGGGCGACGGGGACGTCCGGCATCGGGAACGCCGTGCCGTTCACCGCCAGCACCCGTGCCTGGCAGGTGTCTTCGAGGGCCCTCACGTCGGTCGGTTGCTCGGCGGTCAGGTCCACGATCTGCAGGGCCCCGTTGCCGACGGGAAGCACGAGCGCGGATCGGCGCCCGAGGATAGCGGCGACGAAGGCGGGGGCGGCGAGGGCGGACACGCTGCGCGAGAGCTCGATGCCGGTGGTGCGCTCCACCCGCGCCGCGAGGTCCTGATCGAACAGGCGCAGCACCACCCGCAGGCGCGGTGCCCGCGCCCGGGCCACCAGCGCGCATTGGAGGTTGGACAGGTCGTCGTCCGTGACCGCCATGAGCGCCCGCGCCGTCTCCAGCCGAAGGCCGTCGAGCGTCTCCTCCGAGGCCGCATCACCGACGACGAGAGGGACGCGTAGCCGCCCGAGAAGCGCCAGGTCGGCGGCGTCCTCGTCGCGCTCGACGGCGACGCAGGGGACTTTGGCCTCGACGAGGGCCTCGACGATACGGCCGCCGGTCTTCCCGACCCCGCAGACGATGACGTGGTCGCGCCGGGGCACCGGATGCTGCCCGAGGGCCCGGGCGACCCGAACGCCGACGATGGCGTCGGTGACCAGCCCGAAGACGAGCGCGAGCACGAGCCCGCCGAGCATGATCATGAAGATGCCGAACAGTTTGAGGGGCGCCGGCGCCTCCAGCAGGTTGATGTCACCGTAGCCCACCGTCGCGAAGGTAACGACCACGAAGTAGAGGGCATCGAGCAGGCTGACGCCCAGGTAGAGATCGAACACCAGCGTGCTGGCCGCTATGA
>CAXTDD010000492.1:0-824 GCA_964242955.1 uncultured Rubrobacteraceae bacterium
ACACGGGGTCGTACGGGCCGCCTGAATCGCCCGCGTGTGCGCGGTGGTCCCCAGCCGGGAGCTTCGGGCGAGGTGTACGGCCGAATCCGCCGCATTCGACGGACCGTCCCAGTCCGTCGGCCCCGGATGCCCACCCGAGGTTTGCGGGGAGGCATCTATTCTGCCAGCCCTCGCTCCGGGCGGGCGTTGCGCGGTTCTTGGCGAGGTCTGCTTGGGAGGTCGATAAATCGCATCCTACGAAGCAATTCCCATAGGAAGCGCCACTCGAGCACACGAGTGATGGCTGTACCCCCATAACACGCTCTAGTCGGTGCCGTTGACAACGATGACGTTGGTGTCGGCGATCTGATGGCGAAGCGCCTTGAGGGGCGCGTAGGCTTCGGAATGCTGGACGCGCTCTACGGTAGCCATGTCGGGGTATTCTTGGATAACGACCGTGCGCGGTGCCCAACTTCCTTCCAGCACCTTCGGCTCCGGATCGAACCCGACGACTTTCACACCAGCCTCTTCGAGCAGTTTGTTGGTCTGCTCGGCGTACCTGGCGAACGCTTGGGTGTCGGACGAATCTCTTAGTCCGACATCGACGATCACATACGATTTCATTCTCGGCTCCTTGTTCGGGGTCGGGCCGCGGCGGCCGCAATCGCGCTCCCGTTACTGTTCAAATTGATTTGAACAGTAACACCCTTTGGGTGTGTTGCCAAGTCGATTTCGCCCGCGGGCGTTCGGATGCTGTCGTACCATGGAAGGATGGCAGGATCCGAGCACCCCGATCGGGAGACACTGAGCATCGAGGCCGTGCTGGCGGCGCTGGATCACCCCGC
>CAXTDD010000492.1:847-3093 GCA_964242955.1 uncultured Rubrobacteraceae bacterium
GTACGGAGGTTGGCCGCCAGCGAGGAGCTTTCCTGCCAAGATATTCTGCCGGACATGACCAAAAGCAGCGCAAGCTACCACTGGCGCGTGCTTCGCGAGAGCGGCGTCGTAGAACAACGCCGGGAAGGCCGCTATCTCTACCTGCGCCTGCGCCGTGCCGACCTAGACGATCGTTTTCCGGGGGTCCTGGACGCGGTCGTCCGCGGCTGACACAAACGCGAAGGTCGGCATAGTGCGGAACTCACACTAGATAACGGGCATTATCTTGCCCCTTCCCTCCCGCTACGCCACAATGCGTTTTGCCGGCAGACGACTTCGGGGTGGCGAGCATGGAGGAGACGCGCGGTTTTGAAACGCAAGGGCCGGCGGACGACGATTTCGTTGACGGCCTCTACGTCGGGGAGCGAACATAGTTGGCCTCAGGGGTCAGCAGACCCGCGCCGTCCCTGTCCTCCCTCCCCTCAAAACCTTGAACCTCAAAACCTTATGCGTCATGAAAGCCGCTGCTAGAGATCCTGCCTTGTAGAAAGTCCCGTGCGTCGATACGGTTCCCCGATTGGGGTAAGCTCTGTCACCGCCGGTGTGGGCTGGTGGTAATACACTTCGGATAGGCGCATAAAAGGGGGTTCGCGCGTTTTGCAGGGTAGCGGCGAGAGCCTGGATGCCAGGACTTTATTGACGATGGACCGCTCCGCCCGGCTCATGGAGCGGGCGTCGGTACGCCTGCCCGGCGGTGTGAACAGCCCGGTGCGGGCTTTTCGCTCCGTCGGCGGGGACCCGCTGTTCATGGAGCGGGGCGAGGGAGCCATGATCTTCGACGTGGACGGCAACGGTTATCTGGACTACGTCATGAGCTACGGTCCGCTGGTTCTGGGCCATGCGTACCCGGAGGTGATCGAGGCCGTAGAACGCACCGCCCGAAAAGGCACAACCTTCGGCGCCCCGACCGGGCTCGAGGTCGAGCTCGCGGAGCTCGTGTGCGAGGCTGTTCCATCCATCGAGATGGTCAGGATGACCAACTCCGGCACCGAGGCCACGATGAGCGCCATCCGGGTCGCCCGCGGCTACACGGGCCGGGAGCGCATCTTGAAGTTCGACGGCAACTACCACGGCCACGGCGACGCCCTGCTCGTCTCCGCCGGCTCCGGCGTCGCCACCCTCGGCCTCCCGGACAGCCCCGGCGTCACGAAGGGGGCCGCCAAAGACACCGCCGTCCTGCCGTACAACGACCTCCAAGCCGTGCGCGAGCTCTTCGAAAAAGACGGCGAGGAGTTCGCCGCCGTGATCCTGGAGCCCGTCGCAGGGAACATGGGATGCGTCCCGCCGGCCGAGGGCTACCTGGAGGGCCTGCGGGAACTGACCGAAGCGCACGGGATCGTCCTGATCTTCGACGAGGTCATGACGGGGTTCCGGGTCGCGCCGGGCGGGGCTCAGGAGCGCTACGGCGTCGCGCCAGACCTGACGTGCCTCGGCAAGATCATCGGCGGCGGATTGCCGGTCGGCGCCTACGGCGGCAAACAGGAGATCATGGAACTGGTCGCCCCTTCGGGCCCCGTCTACCAGGCCGGAACCCTATCCGGCAACCCGCTCGCCATGGCCGCCGGCCTCGCGACCCTGAAGGTGGCCCTGGAGCCGGAGACCCACGAGCGCCTGGATGAGCTCGGGGAGCGCTGGAAGAGCGGCCTGGAGGCGGCGGCCTCCCAGGGCGACGTCCCTTACACGGTCAACCAGGTGGGCTCGATGGTGAGCATCTTCTTCACGGACGGCCCGGTGACGGACTTCGTTTCGGCCGCCCGTTCGGACACGGTTATGTTCAAGGACTTTTTCTGGCACATGCTCTCGCGCGGCGTCTACCTGGCGCCCAGCCAGTACGAGGCCGGCTTTATCTCGGTCGCCCATTCCGACGAGGATCTGGACAAGACCTTCGAGGCCACCCGCGAGTGGTTCGTCGGGAGGGGCAACTGATGGCGGAGGTGACGCGCCGGACGCCGGAGGTCTCGCTGGAGAGCACGTTCCTCGGGGCCGCTGCCGGATTGCCCGAGGAAGATGGGCGGGCGAAGGTCGTGGCCGAGGCGTTGCGGCACTTGCAGCGGGGATTCGAGGCGCACTACGGGTCGGGCCCAGAAGGCGGCTCGGACAACGACGTGCTCGTGGGGGACGATGCCTACGCGCTCTCCGTGCAGACCATCGCGCGGCTCGACGAGCCCCGGTTCGTGGCGGTGGCGGCGCGCATGATCCGGGACGGC
>CAXTDD010000493.1:0-3083 GCA_964242955.1 uncultured Rubrobacteraceae bacterium
CAAAACGCCGGAGCTCGCTAAGGGCTCCGGCGTCATTAATCGCCACGGATCGCCGCGCGGTCTTGGTCAAAATCTTGGTCAGGTCGATCGTTGCCTAGTGCGACTATGACGATGATTTGGGTCGTTTAAGGACGAGGCGAAGGCCATCCGTCGGGTCCCTCCCAATCCCGACGAACACTGCGAATGGATGACATGATTTTCAGTTTCAGTTCCGCCCCCGGGTGCCCCCGTCGACCGCCGTCGGGTTGTGGTGGCATTGTGGTGAACGCTCCCGATACCCGATCACCCTTGAGAACCTACGCACAACCCCTGTTTCAGTCGAGCGCATCTCGTACGTCGGACCCCGGCCGGGGTCTCAGGCGAGCCTCGAGGTCGTTGAAGGTACCTTCGACTTGCGCTTCCATCCTGGCCGGCCGGAAACGCGAGTGGTCGGAGAACTTGCCTGCCAAAAAGTTCCAGAGGGACACGTTTCTTAAGCCCGAAGACTTCCACTCGATCAGCAAGGCCGTGACATCTTCGCCACTCTCGAAGAGCCCTTCCAGGATCTCTAGTTCCGCCGGGCTAAGGATGCCGAGCTTGCCCACGCCCTCAAGGTCGAGCAGCCCCTCCTCCGCTAGCAGATCCTCGACACACCCGCCGCTCACCGCCTCGCCCGGGTAGCCACCGCCGACCACCACGAACGGTGAGAGCCTCATACCTGGGTACGGTGCGGCTTCGGTCAGCGCCCGAGGATCGGCTAGCACCGCTCGGGCAGCGGAGTCGAGCTGTCGGCACTTCTTGAGCACGAGCCTCTCCGTGTCGCGCTCGAAGCTTCTCAGGTCGCCTCTGACGCGGGTCCCGGTGCTCAGTTGTCCGCTCTGGACCTCGAACAGGAGAAGGTGGTGTCCATGGTCTATGGTGGCGTCGGGACGGCTCACGCCCTCGCCATAGGCCCGTTTGAAGTCCTCGTCGTCGTAGAACCCTTTGTCGCGTTTCGCTCCGAGCAGGGTTGGGGCGGTGGCGCGGATCTGGTCCTTGACCATCTCTTCTACCATCTCCCCGTGACCCTGCGTCCAGAGATGGCGGTCCCGTTCGCTATCGCGGGTGAGCTTCTCGTGGTCGTGGACGAGCCAGTACAGGCCGGATGTGAACCGCTGCCAAAGCAGACGCCCGTCGAGGACGAGGAGGCCGTTGTCGAGTTCCACGACCGGCTTCTGCTCGAAGGCCACGAAGTCGAACTGGGAATCCGAGTCCCTCAGGGTGATGCGGTACTCCTCAAGACTCGCGGTTACGACACTAAGGAAGAGCTCGATGCGATCCTCCGACATAGCGCCACCGAAGTCTCTGGCGAGAAGCAGCGGCTTTTCGGGCGACCACATGTGTTCGGTGGCCCAGGCCCCGAAGCCTAAGGAGAGTAGATCCTCGATCTCCAGACCTGTCGCGTCTCGCAGGAGGTCGGCGGGTTCCGCTCGTAGTCTCACACGCCGGACCTTTGGACCGAATTCGCGCCAGAGCCGCACGGTCCGATCCATCGCGGCGTAGGCGTCGTCCTCCCTGTAGAGCGCGGCGTTGCGCACGAGGTACATGAGCATATGGGCAGGCACGCCACAAATCTCCTCGTCCGCGTGCTCCTCCTCGAGCCCGAACGCGGCGCCGAAGGCGTGGGAGAGCATGATGGCATGCGAAACGTCCGGTTCTTCCCTGCGGACGCCGTCCTCTAATGGGTGGCGCAACACCTCTTTCATGGCCGCCAGCACGCACTGACGGGCCACGATGCGCGGCTTGCCCGCCGATCCCTCGCGCCTGGACATGGCCGCGTCGAGTCGTCGGCGCGGAGCCTCCGTTAGGACGGAGCGGTAGTAGCCGGTCAGGCGCTCCAGGTCCTCGCTCTTATCGCACTGGCGGTTTAGCGCCGCGAGGGCCAGCAGGAGCAGGCGGCGATCGTAAGTGTCCACGATCTGGCGGATCGCCGACTCCGGCGTGCCGTCGGGGGTCTCTTCGAGCGGGATGTAGTCGTCGAGCGACACGTACAGGTGGATGAACTGTATGGGCGCCGTACCGGAGCTTTGCAAAGACGCCAGCGGCACGAAGCGTCCCCGATTGGTATCGCCGGGACGCCACAGCCCACCGCCCATCTCTTCAGAGAGGCGGACGACCGCGGCCTCATCAGACCGAAGTTCGCCGAGGTAACGTCGCAACTCCGGAGACGGTGCCGTTCCGAACTCGGAGAGAAAACGTTTCAAGTCGTGGCTGTCGGACACTGCAGAACCTTTCGGGGCAGCCAACGTCCGAGGCCCGGTCTCCGACGCCGTTTCTCCATAACTTACCTTGTTAGATTACACTACCACTAGCGGGTGCATGTGCCACGGGCAAGCAACATCCTGCGTTTCTGTAGAGGTTGCCCGATGCCGATCGAAGCGTGAACTCCGGAGACTTGTGATGGCGCCCGCGGACGCCGGCCCGCGCGACGACCTCGTTGAGCTCACACGGCCGCGCGTCTCGAAGTCTGGGGTCCGCACCGGAACCGTCTCAAGCGTACTCGAGCAGGCGGTCGTCGGGCATGCTGATCCGGAAGAAACGGCTGATCTCTCGTACCAAGCCCACGAGGTCCTCGTCGGCGGGTTCACCGGTCTCGGGCTCCGTCCTGACCACGCCGTCCGCGAACTCCGGCTGGCGGTAGAAGGGGCTATCTGGGATTTGGCCCGCCTTTGTGGGGGCCTGGGCCCCGACCCGGGTACGGCATCCTTGGCACCCCGAGAGCCCCAACGCCACTTCCATCTCGGCGCCCGGGCGCCTCAGGGCGTAGGCGGCCCCCGCAAAGCGGGATAGTCTCACCACCGGTAGCGCGAGGTCCCAAAAATCTAGCACCCTTACCCGGACGCGTCCCTCCCGCTCTTCGCTGTCGTATGCCTCCGTGTTCAGCGCCCACGCGCCGCGGATGGTGGCGTCCCTTCGAACCTCGATTCGTGTGTGGGGCACGCCGGAAGGAGGATCTTGCATAACTACGCCTTCGCGCCATGGTAGCAAGAGGCGGTTGTCCGTGAGGTCATGGTCCATGCTCAAGTCCTGCAGCTTCTTGTCGAGGACGGCGTCGAAGGCGAAAC
>CAXTDD010000494.1:0-3080 GCA_964242955.1 uncultured Rubrobacteraceae bacterium
GTGGCGGACGCTCGGGGACGAAGTGCCGGGCGCCAGCGTCGCCAGAGACTCCATAGACTCGGGCCGCGAACCGCGCGTGCAGATAACCAACGGACCCGGAAGCGTAACCGTGGAAGGGGTAGAAGACTCCGAAGCGGTCGAGTACGAGGCCACGAGGTACGCGCTGGCCGGCGACCCGGCGGCGGCGCGTAACGCGGCGGGCGAAGTCCCTGTGGACGTCTCCAGGGAGGGCTCCACGGTGACGCTCGAAACCGACGGCGGTGGAGAGACGGGGGCCGACTACTCGGTCAGGATGCCGGCGGGGGGCGGCGTAGAGGTCGATGCCGAGGAGGGCGACGTGGAGGTCGCCGGGCTCGACGGCAACGTCACGGTTCGGGCCGAGTCCGGCGACGTGACCGTCAGGGACGTGGCGGGCGACGCGACGGTCGAGGCCGAACAGGGAGACGTCTCCGTCAGCGGCGCCAGGACGGACACCGGCAACCTGGAGATCACCGCGGGCGCCGGGGACGTCTCCCTGGAGGACCTCATCGTGGGCACTCTGGAGACGACCGTCGAAGCCGGAGACGTGACGCTCTCCGGGCGCTTCTCGGGCGAGGGACGCGTCTCCGTCGGGACGGGGGACATCACGACCCGACTCCCCTCCGACGACGCCACGAACCTGTCTCTGGAGACCCTCGTCGGCGGGATCTCGCGCGGACCTTCCGGGAAAGAAGGGCGGCAGGACCGGGGCAACAACTAGTGTCCCGCGGCAGGTACGGGGGCTCCCGGGAAGACTTCTGGAGCGCGCTCGCGGGGGTCTGGCTCTCCCCACGGGGGTTCTTCGCCGGGCTCGACACCGACGCCGGTTTCGTCAGGCCCACCCTCTTCGCTTCTCTCATCCTCTACCTCAACCTGGTGCTGGGGGAGGCCCTGCAGGCGGTCTGGGTCAGGGAGTTCAACGCGGGCTTTCTTTACGTGCTCTTCTTCGGCCTCGTCGTCTCCCTGGTACTCGCCCCGTTCCTCGTCGCGGCCCTGGCCGTGCTCGTGCAGGTCATCCACACCGGCGGTCCCTCCCGCCAGGGCTTCCGCCCCCTCTACCGCCACCTCGCCTACGCCGCCGGCATCGGCATCGTACTCTGGGTCCCCTTCGGCCCCCTCCTCGCCATCCCCTACGGCGCCTACGTCGCCACCACGGCCGTAAAGGCGGCCCTCAACACCGGCTGGCGCCGGGCCGCGGCGGCGACCCTCATCCCGTTCGGGGCGGTGGTGCTGATCCTGCTCCTGCTAACCGGGCTCGACGAGATTCCCGGTCTGCTAACGAACCCGCCAGGGAGCTAACGCTCCGGCACGGCGCCTGCGGCACCTCTCAGCACGCTCCGGCTTCGCCTCCGCTTTCAGCACGCCGTCTTCGACGGCTCTCAGCCCGCGGCCTTCGGCCGCATTCAGCTTCTTGGTGGGCGGTGTTGCCTCGGGCGTTTGCGGACCTTTCCCAGAGCTGCCTCGTCGAGAGCCATCCTCTTTGCGCGACGGAGAAGGGCCCTGAGCGTTCCTGGCTGAAAGCGAGGGCCGTGAGGCCCGACGCGTGCTGAAAGCGGAGCCCGTAGGGCGTAGCGTGCTGAAAGCGGAGCCCGTAGGGCGTAGCGTGCTGAAAGCGTAAGCCGGAGGCTGAAGCGTGCTGACAAGCTGGCGTTAGCCAGCGTGCTCCAACGCCAGCGCCGTGAGCAGCGCCGCCCCGCGAGGCAGGATCTTCTCGTCGAAGGCGAACTGGGGGGTGTGCAATCCGGAGACGTCTTCGCCTACGCCGAGCCAGATGAAAGCGCCCGAGACCTTCTCCAGGAAGTATGCGAAGTCCTCGGCGCCCATGGAAGGATTGGATAGCTCCAGGACAGACTCCTCGCCAAAGAGACCCTCTGCCACCTTCAGGGCGCTGGTTGCCGCGCCCGCGTCGTTTCGCGTGACGGGGTAGGAGAAGCGGTAGTCCAGATGCGCGTCGGCGCGCATGCCGCGGGCGACGCCCCGGGCGACGGCTTCGATCCTCCCGGGCATCTTCTTGCGGAGGTTCCCGTTCAGGGTTCGGACGGTGCCGCCGAGGCGGGCCTTCTCGGGGATGATGTTGAAGGCGGTTCCGGCGCCTATCTCCCCGACCGTGAGCACGGCCGGCTCGACCGGGTCGACCTCGCGGGAGACGACCGTCTGGAGGGCGGTGACGACGTGCGCGGCGATCACGACGGCGTCGGCGGAGAGATGCGGCATCGCGCCGTGGCCGCCAGTACCCCTGATCTCCATCTCGAAGGCGTCGGCGGCGGCCATGATCGGGCCCGCCTTGGTCGCCACGGTCCCGAAAGGCAACCCGGGCCACAGGTGCAGCGCGAAGATCAGCTCCAGGCCCTCGGCCGCGCCCTCCTCGACCATGACCTGCCCGCCTCCCTTGCCTTCTTCGGCGGGCTGGAAGATGAACTTCACGGTCCCGCCGAGGCTGTCCCTCATCCCCGAGAGCGCGTGGGCGGCACCGACGAGCATGCTCGTGTGCCCGTCGTGGCCGCAGGCGTGCATCTTTCCCTCGACCGCAGAGGCGAACGGAAGGTCCGTCTCCTCCAGGATGGGCAGCGCGTCCATGTCCGCCCGCAGTCCGACCGTCGGCCCGTCCCCCCCGCCTTCCAGCGTCGCCACGATGCCGTTCTCCGCGACGCCGGTTTGGATCTCCAACGGCAACCCGTCGAGCGCGTCGAGCACCTTCTGGGCGGTCTTCTCCGTGTCGAACCCGAGCTCCGGCTCCCGGTGGATGTTCTGTCGCAGGGCGGAGATCTTCTCTCCGTACTTCTCCTCTATCTCGGCCTGCAGATTCTCGAGCTTGCCGGTGGTATCCATCAGGGTCCCCTCATCGTTAGAGGTACTCTAGCGTGGGGACAACTTACCACAGGGCGCGGGTCAGACTTCCGGTGACCAGACGGTGGGCTCCCGTGGGAGCCGGCCGAGGTCGAAGCGGGCGATGAGGTCGGCCGCATCCGGCGTCTCCACGGGCCCGGCCAGGCCGAGCGAACGGGCCATCCCGGCCAGCGCGTCTCCGGGCGACGCGCCCCTCGCGGCGAGGTCCGCGAGCG
>CAXTDD010000495.1:0-3079 GCA_964242955.1 uncultured Rubrobacteraceae bacterium
GCGGGGGAGGCTATCGGGGCGGCCCCGTAGCTGCCCATGACGCGCTCTGCGAGTTCGTCCACCTTCTCGTCGGGAAGTCGCTCGTCCAGACGGCAGATGGCGTCGCGCAGCTCGTCCAGCGTGAGGAGCCGGTCGGCGTTCGGCGTCCCCGGCGTCCGCCGGAGGCCGCTCGCACCGGCCAAGCACACCCGGTAGTCCCCATCGCCGACGGGTAGGGCGATGCGCCGTCCGAGGGCGCGGAGCTGGCTCAGGGCCTGCTCGAAGGGGTCTCGGGAGAGGGTCCTGCCGCCCACGGTGAGCCCGCCGCTCCCGTCCAGAACGGCCTCGCCCGTGTTCGCCTTCGTCTCCACGACCACGAGCCCTGCCCCGCCCACGAGGACGTGGTCTATGTTGCCGACGCCTTCCTCGCGGAGGTTGGCGAAGACGTAGCAGTGGCGGTCGCTCGTCAGGGAGGCGAGGACCCGGTTTACCTTCGCCTCGCCCTTCGCGCCGGCGACGTTGCGGGCGCGCCTGTCCCCGTCCCACCCGCCTCCGCCCGAGTCGCGATTCGGTTTCCGGCGCAGCAAGAGCACGCCCGCCAGGGCGGCCAGGGGCAAGAGACCCAGGAGCGCCGGGTAACGTTCGAGGGCGTTCGCCAGGGCGGCGACGGTGCCCTCTTCCGCGAATCCCTTCTCCTCGTTTAAAGAAGCCCTCACGACGGCGACGATGCCCCCGTCCTCCAGCGCCTCCGTCTCCGCGTCGTTGGCCTCCAGCGCCTCGTCCAGCTCGTCCCCGGTGCCGCCCGCGGGGTCGCGCACCGCGGTGTAGGCGTTGAGGGGGCCCAAAGCGTCCCGCTTGTCCTCGAGGGCCGCCACTCGCTCCCCGTCGGAGCCGGACACGGGGGCATCCCTTATCGCCTCCAGGCGGGCGGCGACGAGGTTCTCGACGAGCAGGTCTATCTCCTCCCCGGCATCGCCGACCCGGTCTTGCGCCTCCATGCCCTCGGGACTCCCCCAAAGCCGGTCCGCCCTGGCGTCGAGCCTCCGGTACTCGGCCTCCGCCTCCGAGATGCCGCGGTTGAGCCGCTGGGTCTCCGGCGTCCTGTACCGGGGGTCGTCGACGCCGTCCCACTGCCGCACGCCCCCGGGCTGCTGCCCGGCGGCGGGCGTCGCGAGCGCCAGCGCGATGCCCAGCAGTGTCAGGAAGGTCGTCGCAAGACGCGCCATGCCGGTTCCCCCTTCCCTCGGCTCGACGGGCCGCCCCCGCACCGTTCGGCAGACCGGACGTTCCGGTCGGCCGGGAGGGTGGCGTTCCCGGTGCCTCCGTTCGGGGGAAGTTTGACACCTCCCGCCGCGGCTGTACAGGCCACGGGGGCGTCGGGCGGAGAGGGACGGCGCGGTTCCCGGGGACGGGCGCGGATGCGTAGTAACCCGCTTCTGCAGAGGTTTGCGCTCCACCCGCCTACGCGCGTGGCGACCGGTCGGGAACACACCGTCTCACGGGCCTGTCCTTGGGTACGAGACATCGTATCTGGCCCTTGAAAAATTAACAACCACGCCCGAAAGTCATGGGACGTGGCGACAGTCTATCCGACAGCCTATGACAGCCTATCCCCGGTCCGGTGGGCGGAACCCCTTCATCGGATACCGCCAAAGTACGGGGTTTCCGGGGAGAGCGCCGCCGGTCGCAACGGTTTCCGGGGCCGTGTGTCGCAGGTTCGAATCCTGCCGGGCCCGCCACCACTCGGACGGATAAACATTCCTTACGCGACGGTGCGGGCGCGAGGCCGGTCTTCGCCGTGACGCCCGCGTAACTTATCGGGACTTCGGGCCGGGCACCGTGACCCGCGCAGATCGACACCCTTCACCCTCGCACCCGGATATCTCTTCCAGCTCTTTGTCCAACGCGTCGCGCGTCCTGGCGTACCCGGGATCTTCGTGCCTGGACTCCAACTGGTGGGGGTCGTTGCGGAGGTCGTAGAGCTCGCGCCCGTCCTCGCTGGAGTACTCCACGTAGAGATATTCCCTGGTCAGGATGCCCCGGTAGTTCGGGTCGGTGGGCGGCGTCTGCTGGCGTATCTTTGGCGGTGTCTCGGCCAGGGCCTCTTCGGGGACACTCGCCATCTTCTCCAGCGCGAGCGCGCGCTCCTCGTACTTCCCGGGGCTTTTTGCGACTTTCAGCAAGGAGACGCCGTCTAGCTCGTGGTCGCCGGCGGGACGGGCGTTGGCCGCGTCGAGGACTGTGGGGGCAAGGTCCACGTTCGCGGCGAGCGGTTCCACCTCTCCGGTCGGCACGCCGGGGCCGCGCATCAGGAGCGGCAGGTGGTTCGAGGGGGCGTAGGCCCAGTTCTTGCCGTCGGGGATGCGGTGTTCGCCGTGGAAGTATCCGTTGTCGGAGACGAACATGACGACGGTGTTGTCGAGCTCCCCATTCTTCTCGAGCGCGCCCGTGATCCTGCCCACCGCTTCGTCCACCGCCAAGAGCGACTCGAGCTCCCTGCGATAGTAGTTGGTCATGGAGGAGATCTCGTCTTGCCCGAGGCGCTCGTAGGAGCGGACGAAGCGGGGCTTGTCGGAGACGTCTTTCTCGTTGAAGGAGGGCGACCTGGGCAGGGGCTCCCCGTCGAACTCCCCCTCGTGCCTGGGGGCGGGCCTGGCGGGCGCGAACCCGCCGTTCGTGGAGATCAGCGGGAACTCGCCGTGCGGGGCGAGGAACGCGACGTTGAGGAAGAAGGGCTCGTCACCGTCGGCGTTTCTCTCGATGGCGTCCACCGCCTTGTCGGCGTAGACGTCGGTCTGGTAGAGCTCCGGGTCCCTGGTATCGGGGTCACCGTAGGTCTTGGGCTTCCCGTTCTCGTTTAAGGTGTAGCCCCAGAACTCGTAGGTTGTGGGGTCCACCGCCCCGTACCACTCGCTCCAGCCGGGCGGCACCTCCTTGGGGTCCTTCTCGCCGTAGCCGTTGAGGTACTTGCCGATGTGGATGGTGTGGTACCCGGCGTCCTCGAGCCATACGGGCAGCGTGCTGCTGTGGTCCAGCGCCCCGTAGCCGCCGTTGGGCGGGGAGTTGCCCTCCACGCCGTTGTTGTGGGCGTACTGCCCGG
>CAXTDD010000496.1:0-3077 GCA_964242955.1 uncultured Rubrobacteraceae bacterium
CTACCACCGAGCAGAACGGACACCGTTCCTCCACGTCGTACCAGCCGGTGGACGAAGCCTAGACGCGGGCGCCGACGAGCTCTTCGGCGATCTGGACGGCGTTGGTGGCCGCGCCCTTGAGCAGGTTGTCCGAGACGCACCAGTACTGGACGACTTTGCCCTCGACGCGCACGCGGCCGACGAAGGTGTTGGGATCTCCGGTCGCCTCCAGCGGCGTCGGGAAGTCGTCGGCGTCGCCGGAGAAGACGACCCCGGGTGCCCCACGGAAGGCTTCGAGCACGTCGTCGAGGTCGGCCTCGCGCCCGAGCTCGACGTAGACGCTCTCGGAGTGGCCGGTGTGGACGGGGATGCGGACCGTGGTGGCGAAGACTTCGAGGTCGGGGAGGTCCATGATCTTGCGGGTCTCGAGCCGCATCTTGGTCTCCTCGGAGGTGTACCCGTCGTCGCCGATGCCCCCGATGAGCGGGATGGCGTTGCGGTCTATGGTCTTCGGGTAGACGTCCTCGCGCCCGTCCTCCAAGGCCTCCACACCGCCGCGGCCGGAGCCGGAGACCGCCTGGTAGGTCGAGACGACGACCTTCTCGATGCCGAACTCGCGGGCCAGCGGGGCGAGCGTTACGACCATCTGGGTGGTCGAGCAGTTGGCGTTGGAGATCAAGCCGTTGTGCTCCTTGGCCGCCTCGGCGTTGACCTCGGGCACGACGAGCGGAACCCCGGGGTCCAGCCTGAAGTCGCTCCCGTTGTCTATGACGACGGCCCCGCGGCTTATGGCCTCGCCCGCGAGCTGCACCGCGGCCCCCTTCTCGCCCTCCGTACCCGCGAAGAAGGCGATGTCCACGCCCTCGAACGCCCCGGGTTCGGCCACCCCGACCTCGAACTCTTCGCCGGCCAGCGTCGCGCGGCGGGCGGTGCGGGCCAGGATGCGGAGCTCCTTTGTAGGGAAGGCCCTGCGCCTGAGCTCGGCGACGATCCTGTCTCCCACCAGGCCCGCGCCCACAACTGCTACCGTGTATCCGTCGCGCATGTCAGCCGGTCCTTCCGTCGTCTTGTAGTGCCCGGTGGGCGAGGTCCAGCACGTCCCAGACCACGCCGCTGGCGGTGCGCTCCGGGCCCGCGCCCGGGCCGCGCACGGTGAGGGTAACATCCGAGTAGCGGCGCGTGCGGAAGTCGAAGACGTTCTCCGGGCCGCTTATGGGGCCGAAAGGGCTTTCGACCGGCGTATCGACGAGGCCGACCGTGACGGGGCCATCCCGCGGGATGCGGGTCAGGTAGCGCAGCATGTGGTTCGGCTCGACGGCCGCCATCCTGGCGGCGAACGCCTCGTCGTGGTCCGGGAGGCGGGCCATAAACTCGTCCAGGGGAACCTCTTCGAGGCCTTCCGGGACCAGGGACTCGTACGGGATCTCAACGGGTTCGATCTCGCGCCCCATCATGCGGGCCAGGATGATCGCCTTCCGGGCGACGTCGAGCCCCGAGAGGTCGTCTCTGGGGTCGGGCTCCGCGTAGTGCAGGTCGACCGCCTCCTGCACGGCCTCGGAGAAAGACTTGCCCGACTCGACCGAGCTCATGATGAAGCCCAGAGTCCCGCTCGGGCTGGCCTGGACCTCCAGGATCCCGTCGCCCGTCTCGATCAGGCCCCCGATGGTCGAGATGATCGGCATCCCGGCCCCCACCGTTGCCTCGTGCCACAGCCTGTTCGGGAAGGACTCGACCAACCGCCGGTACTCGGCCGAACTCCCCGAGAGCGGCCCCTTGTTCGACAGCACCAAATAAGACCCGTTCTCGATCCCGAGCAGGTCCAGATCGAACGTCCCGCCGTGAACCGCA
This sequence comes from uncultured Rubrobacteraceae bacterium, assembly GCA_964242955.1. GTDB lineage: Bacteria > Actinomycetota > Rubrobacteria > Rubrobacterales > Rubrobacteraceae > Rubrobacter_D. Next base: position 1,828 of record CAXTDD010000496.1, read on the forward strand.
ACGTCTACTACCACCCGCGTAAACCCGGGCGCCGGCTCGGACCGCAGCACGTCCTCCAGCGGCTCCGTGCCGAGCTCTGAGAGCTTGCGGCCGTCCTCTTTCAGGCGGACGGCCTGGGGGAGTAGGTCCTCGCCGGAGAGGGCCCCGGAAGTATCCGAGACGGCGCGGTAGCGGACCTCGATGTTGCGGCGTTCGAGCCAGCGTTTGCGCTCTTCGAGCACGATCTGGGCGACCGCGCGCCCGACGTGGCCGAGGCCTATCTGCACGATCTCCAGCCGCCTCAAGCGACCTCCTCGACCCCGGAGTCGGTCGTTACCAGCGAGCCGTGCAACAGCCGCAGGGCGTCTTCGCCCTGGGACCCTTTCACGACGAAGACGAGCCCGGCCGAGGCGAACCCGGCGTGTAGGAACCTTATCTTCGCCTTGCGTAGCAGGCGCAGGCCGAGCTTCAGGTCCCCCTCGGACGGCGACCCGATGCAGACCACCATCGCCGTCTCGCTGCGGCGGCCGTTGGCGCACGGTATCTCGACCGGCACCTTGCGCCGCAGAGCGACGCACCGCACGCCTTCGCCGTCGGCGAAGTCCGCCGAGATGCGGGTGCCGGGGTTGGCGGGGTCGAAGGTGTTGCGCACGAGCACGTCTATGCGGGCCTCGGCGGCCGGTTCCATCGTCTTGTGGTGCAGGACCTTGGCCCCGAGGCCGGCGAACGTGTGGGCCTCGTGGTAGGAGAGGCGGGGCATCAGGGTGGCGTCCGGGACCAGGCGCGGGTCCGCGTCGAGCACGCCGTCCACATCGGACATGATCCAGACCTCAGAGGAGTCGAGCGCCCGCCCGATCACGGTCGCCGACAAGTCGGACCCGCCCCGCCCGAGCGTGGTCGATGAACCGTCCGGCGCCCGCCCGACGAACCCCGGCACCACCGCCACGCCGCCGTTCTCCAGGATCGGCGCTACGTAGCGCGAACATCGGACCCCGGTCTCCTGTACGTCCACCCCGGCCTCGTCGAAGCGCCGGTCCGTGGCTATGGGGTCGGCCGCGACTACCTCGGCGGGCCGGCCGGCCTTCGCGATGGCGCCGACGAGTACCTCGGCCGACAATCGCTCCCCGAAGACGGCTATGGCCGCCCGCCGGGCCTTCACGCTCTCGAAGGGGCGGTCGACGGTCTCGACCAGTTCGTCCAGCAGGCCGAGCACGCGTTCCTCCACCCCGGCCCGCCGTTCCGGGGCGACGGCCTCCCGGATCGCCCGCAGG
>CAXTDD010000497.1:0-3075 GCA_964242955.1 uncultured Rubrobacteraceae bacterium
ACGGAGACGGCCGAGGGAGACACCGTCGTGGCGTCGTGGGTGCCCGGAGGCGATGCGGTGCTGGTTACGCAGGACACGGATGGGGACGAGCGGGCGCGGCTCTACCGGGTGAGGATCGCGGAGCCGGGCGTGATGGAGCCGTTGACCGGGCCCGATCCCAACTACTACCTGGGCGGGGGGCAGTTGCACCCGAACGGGCGGTGGCTGGTCTATTCGGCGAACTTCGACGAGGAGAGCGGAGAGGAAATCGAGGCCGACAGGCTCTACCGGCACGACCTCGAAAGCGGCGGGTTGCTGACGCTGGCCAGGCCCGAGAAGGGCAGCATCCCGGCCCCCGAGCTCAACCGCCCCGGGACCCACGTCCTCTACACGCGCAACGAGCTGAACCCGGCGGGGCAGCAGGTCTGGCTGGCGGACATCGGGGGCGGGGAGGACCGAGAGATCCTGAACTTCGGGCCCGCGGCTAAGGTCTCGGCCTCGTGGTTCCCTGACGGGCGCCGCGTGGTGTTCGTCGCCGAAGCCGGCTCCTACCGGAAGCTGGGCGTCTGGAGCCTGGACGACGAGGGCGTACGCTGGCTCGTGGACGATCCCGGCCGCAACTTCGGGCACGCCTTCGCGCCGCCGAACGGTGGGCCGGTGGTCGTGGTCGGGGTAGAGGAGGCGCGGCTGAGGGCGTCGCTGCTCGACCCCGAGAGCGGCGTGGAGTCCACGCTGCGGCCCGCTGGGGGCAACCTGCTGCCGATAGCTCCGACGGAGGGCGGCTGGGTCTGCACGCGCTACGACGCCCGACATCCTGCGGGCCTCGTCGTGCACGGCGCGGAGGGAGGCGAACCCGTCAGCCTCACCGGGCTGGCAAGCCGGACGTCCCTCGACTCGGGGCGGCTCGCGGCGGCGGAGGACTTCAGGTGGCGCTCGGTGGACGGGCTGGAGATCCAAGGTTGGCTGTACCGCGCTTCGGTCGAAAGCATCGGCACGGTCGTACTGGTGCATGGCGGCCCGACGTACCACGCCGAGGATCGGTTCAACGCGCAAGTCCAGTACCTCGTCTCGCGCGGCTTCGACGTGATGGTCCCGAACTACCGGGGGAGCACCGGGTTCGGGCTCGCGTTCCAGGACTCCATAAAAGAGGACGGGTGGGGCGGGCGCGAGCAGGAGGACATCCGGTGCGGGATCGAGGCGCTGATCGGGGCCGGCATCTCGCGCCCGGGGCGCGTCGGCGTTACCGGCACCTCCTACGGCGGCTACTCGGCGTGGTGGGCGATCACGCACCATCCCACCGACCTGGTCGCCGCCGCGGCCCCGATCTGCGGCATGACCGACCTCGTCGTGGACTACAACGCCACCCGCCCGGACCTGCGCCCCTACAGCGAGGAGATGATGGGCGGCACCCCGGAAGAGATCCCGGCCCGCTACCGCGACCGCTCCCCCATACACTTCGTCCAGAACATCCGCGGCAAACTACTCATCGTCCAGGGCATGCAAGACCCGAACGTCACCCCCGAGAACGTGGACGTGGTCGTAAAAGCGCTCGGCCGCGAGTCCATCCCCTACGAGTTGCTCACCTTCGAGGACGAGGGCCACGGCATCGCCCGTCCCTGGAACCTGAGGGTCCTCTACCCGCGCCTGGCGAGCTTCTTCGAGTCGGCGTTCTCATAGAACCGGGAGAAGTACCGCGCCCGCGGCAGGGTCACCTTCCGGGCACGAAGAGCGGCCGGGGTCTCGTGCTACCCCGGCCCGCTTCGTTGCGGCTGGCGGATTGCCTTTGGAGGCCCTACGGCCGGCGCACGACCCTCTCGCAGTCGTCGTCGACGGCGTCGATGCTCTCCGCCCTGACCGTGTCCTGGCCCGGGCCGCAGTCTATGGCGTCCCTCGCGCCGTCGCCCCTGGTCGGCGCGCCGCCGTCCCGGTACCTGCCATCGTTGATAAAGTCGTCGCCGCGTCCCCCGAAGAGCGCGTCGCGGTCCGGACCGCCGTAGATGCTGTCCGCACCGGTCCCGCCGGTTATGGCGTCGTTGCCGACCCCGCGGACGGTGTTCGTGTCGTTGCTGTCGCCGTCCAGGAAGTCCGCCGCGTCCCTGCCGCGGATGGCGTCGTCGCCGCCCTTACCGAACAACCCGTCCCCGCGGTTGGTGCCGGTGGTCGCGTCGTCGCCGTTGGTGCCGTTCTCTATCCTCAGACCCGTCAGGTGAGCCGCCAATGCCGGCGCCGCGACCACCAGCGCCAGCGTCAACACAACCCCGAGCATGACCAGCTTCTTCATCTATCGGCCCCTTTCCGAAAGCCTCGTTTCCCGTCCACCGGGTAGCTTACGCTGAGAAGGCCGGCCGCGGATCATCCAATTGATGTATTTTCGTCGGCGGGTTGTGCGAAACGCGCCCTCGGCATTGCCCCTATGCAACTGCTGAAAGCTGATGGCTGAAAGCCACAAAAAGAGGGGCCGGCGTCCCTAAGAACGCCGGCCCGAGGTTAGGAGGATGTGGTTCTTTGTTAGCGGCGGACCCTCTCGCAGTCGGCGGCGACCATGTCGCCTTCGTCCGCCGCGACCGTGTCCCGCACGGCCCCGCACGGGATGACGTCGCGGCCCTCGCGGCCGTTGGCCGCCAGGATGGTGTCGTTGCCCGTGCCGCCGGAGAGCCTGTCGGCCGACCTGTCGGTTCCGAACTCGCCGGCGTCGTCGAAGAGGGTGTCCGCGCCGGGGCCTCCGGAGATCCTGTCCGCGCCGAGGCCGCCCAGGATGTAGTCGTTGCCGCCGCCGCCGATGAGGATATCGTTGCCCTTATCGCCATTGTCGACGCCACCTCTAGGGGCGGAGCCGCGGATGTCGTCGTCGCCGGCGCCGCCGAGGACGGTGTCGTCGCCGAGGCCGCCGTTGAGCCAGGAATCGTTGCCGCCGAGGCCCTTGATCGTGTCGTCGCCAGCCCCGCCGGTGATCCCATCCGCGCCCGGCGTGCCCTCCATCGTCCCGGCGAAGGCCGCGCCCGCCGAGAGAACCACCATCATCGCCACCGCCGCAAGAACCCTGCCCATCCGTCCCATTCGCCTCTCCCTCTTCGTCCTCGCCCCCGGCCTCTCCGG
>CAXTDD010000498.1:0-3069 GCA_964242955.1 uncultured Rubrobacteraceae bacterium
GGCGCGAGGGCGGCCACCAGGGCATCGAGGAGTACCTGGACACCAAGTACGTCTCCCTGGGCGGCATCGCCGCGAAGGGGTAGGTTCCGGCACACCCTTGCGGGTATACTGGAAAGAGAGAGGCCGACAGGAAGAGGTGGCGAGGATGCTCGATTCCGCGAGGATCAAGACGGAGATACCGGGGCCCAAGAGCCGGGCTCTGATGGAGCGCCGGCACAAGGCCGTGACCTCGGGCGTGGGCATAGCCACCCCGATGTTCGCCGAGAGCGCCAGGGGCGCGTTGCTGACGGACGTGGACGGCAACACGTTCATAGACTTCGGCGGCGGCATCGGCGTCATGAACGTCGGGCACACGAGCTCCAGGGTGGTCGATGCGGTCAAGGAGCAGGCCGAGAGGCTGACCCATTCCTGCTTCTACGTCACCGAGTACGACGGGTACATCGAGCTCGCCGAGAAGCTCAACGCGCTCGTGCCAGGGGACTCCGAGAAGCGGTCGTTCTTCGTCAACTCGGGGGCCGAGGCGGTCGAGAACGCCGTCAAGATCGCACGCTACTACACCGGCCGCCCCGCCGTCATAGTGTTCGAGAACTCCTTCCACGGCCGCACCATGCTCGCGATGACCCTCACCGGCAAGACCGACCCGTACAAGAAGGGCTTCGGGCCCTTCGTACCGGAGGTCTACCGGGTGCCGGCGCCCTATGCGTACAGGTGTCCGTCCGGCAAGGATTGTTCCGGCGGGTGCCAGGGGGACTGCTTCGGGGCCATCGAGAGGGCGTTCGTCAGCACCGTGCACCAGAGCAGCGTGGCGGCGATCATCGTCGAGCCGGTGAGCGGTGAGGGTGGGTTCATACCGTTCCCGGACTTCTACCTGCGGCGGCTCAGGGACCTCTGCGACGAGCACGGCATCGTGATGATCGTGGACGAGGTCCAGACGGGCTTCGGGCGGACGGGCAAGATGTTCGCGATAGAGCACTCCGGGGTGGAGCCCGACATCATGGTTACGGCCAAGAGCATGGGCGGCGGGTTGCCCATAGCGGGTGTTACGGGCAAAGCCGAGATCATGGACTCCGTCCATGCCGGTGGCCTCGGCACCACCTACGGCGGCAACCCCATAGCGTGCGCCGCGGCGCTGGCCGTCCTGGAGACCTACGAGGAGGAGAACCTCGTCGCCAAAGCGGGCATCCTCGGCGAGAAGGTTATGTCCGCCATGCGCGACATCCAGGACAAACACCCGGACTTCGTCGGCGACGTCAGGGGGCGCGGTCCTATGGCCGCGATGGAGTTCGTCACCGACGCGGCGTCGAAGACCCCGGACAAGGAGCGCAACGCGAAGATCGTCCAGGCCGCCTTGCAGGAGGGCCTATTGCTCCTCACCGCAGGCCAGTACGGTAACTGCATCCGCACCCTCATGCCGCTCAACATCGCCGACGACGAGCTCGAAGAGGGCCTCGCCATACTGGGGCGCGCCGTGGATTCGGTGGCCTAAAGAGAACCGGCGATCAGCGGGGGCGCTTCGCGAAGCGCCCCTACGTGTCTAACGGGCAGATACCAGCGTGCAGGAGGGCGGCGAAGATCGCCCGGGGATCGGGAACAGGGCCGCGCGGGACGACTGATCCCCGGAAGGCCAGCATGGACAAGACGATCTCCCCCGAATCATCTCTTCGGCAGCTTCGTTCCATTCCTATGACCCTCCCAGACGCAAAGCCGCGTCGTCACCCAGCCGCTCCGACGTCCAGGCGAGCATCGTGCAGTGGTACGCAGCCGGGCCCAACCAAAGCAACTTCGGCCGGCCCAGGATCTGTTGCCGCGAAACGGCGACTGCGCTATATTGTTTGAACAGCAGTAATATAAATTTACTGCAAAGAAACACGGGGGTGGGAGCATGTTGTCGGATATAGAGATCGCGCAGCGGGCGGAACCCAGGCGCATAGTCGAGGTGGCCAGGGACAAGCTCGGCATAGAGGAGGAGCACCTGGACCCGTACGGCCACTACAAGGCCAAGCTCTCGCTGGGTTTCATTCGGTCTCTGGAGGAGCGGCCGGACGGCGAGTTGATCCTCGTCAGCGGCATAAGCCCGACGCCCCCCGGAGAGGGCAAGACGACGACCACGGTCGGGCTCGGCGACGCCCTGAATCGTATCGGGGAGACGGCCATAACTTGCATAAGGGAGCCTTCGCTGGGCCCCGTCTTCGGCATCAAGGGCGGGGCTGCGGGCGGTGGGTACGCGCAGGTCTTGCCCATGGAAGACATCAACTTGCACTTCACGGGCGACTTCAACGCCGTTGCCCTGGCCAACAACCTCCTCGCGGCGCTGGTGGACAACCACGTCCACCAGGGCAACGACCTCGGGCTCGACGTGCGCCGCATAGTTTGGAAGCGCGTCATGGACATGAACGACAGGGCGCTCCGCGACATAGTCGTGGGGCTCGGGGCCACGACCAACGGGTTCCCGCGGGAGGACGCCTTCGACATCGTCGTCGCCTCCGAGGTCATGGCGATACTCTGCCTCGCGGACTCGCTGGACGACCTCAAGGAGCGGTTGGGGAACATAGTCGTCGGCTACACGAGGGACGACGAGCCCGTGGTCGCGCGCCAGCTCGACGCCCACGGCGCGATGGCCGTGCTCTTGCGGGACGCAATGAAGCCGAACCTCGTGCAGACCCTGGAGGGTAACCCCGCCTTCGTGCATGGTGGGCCCTTCGCCAACATCGCCCACGGTTGCAACTCGGTTATGGCGACCAGGACGGCGCTTAAGCTGGCGGACTACGTCCTCACGGAGGCCGGTTTCGGCGCCGACCTCGGGGCGGAGAAGTTTGTGGACATAAAATGCCGGATGTCCGGGTTGCGTCCCTCGATGGTCGTGCTCGTGGCGACCATCCGGGCCCTGAAGTTCCATGGCGGCGCGGAGCTCGGGGGTCTCGAGCGCGAGGACCTCGGGGCGCTCGAGGGCGGGCTGGCGAACCTGGAGCGTCACATAAACAACGTCCGGAACCACTTCGGGTTGCCGTGCGTCGTGGCGATCAACCGCTTCCCTTCCGACACGGAGGCGGAGATCTCGCTCCTCCAGGA
>CAXTDD010000499.1:0-3069 GCA_964242955.1 uncultured Rubrobacteraceae bacterium
GTGGGAGCCCGGCGCGGGAAGCGGCCAGAAGATCCTCCCCGAGCCGCCGGCCCAAAGCGGAAGGCCAAAAACACCCGGCCTAGACGTTAGTAAGGCCGGCCGGGTCCGCCCGTTACAGCGGGAGGCGCGCGGGAGACCGCGGCGCCGCGAAGGGGTCCGGGCCGCGAGGCGCGGGCAAGCGGGGTGGTACCGCGAGGGTTCTTTCGAGGCCCCGTCCCTGCGGCTGGAGTCGGAGGCTCCGTCCGCCGGGGGCGGGGGTTTTAGCTTGAGAGGTAGTGGGCCATGGCGTTCGAGAAGGTAGACCCGAGGGTGCGGTTCCCCGAGCTCGAAGAGGAGGTGCTCGGGCTCTGGCGGGAGCGGGAGACGTTCCGCAGGTCCGTGGACGAGCGGCCGGAAGACAAGACTTTCGTCTTCTACGAAGGTCCGCCGACGGCCAACGGGCGGCCCGGTTTCCACCACGCTCTGGCGAGGGCTTTTAAGGACCTGATCCCACGCTACAAGACCATGCAGGGATTCCGGGTCGAGCGTAAGGGCGGCTGGGACACGCACGGCCTACCCGTCGAGATCGGGGTGGAGAAGGAGTTGGGTCTCGCGGGCAAGGACGACATCGAACGCTACGGCGTCGAAGCGTTCAACAAACTCTGCCGCGAGTCCGTCTTCCGCTACGTGGACGACTGGAAGGCGATGAGCGAACGCCTCGGCTTCTGGGTGGACATGGACGACCCATACAGGACGCTGGACGACTCCTACATAGAGAGCGTCTGGTGGGCGCTCAAGACACTCTACGACAAAGACCTCCTCTACGAAGGCTACAAGGTCAGCGCCCACTGTCCAAGAGATCAAACATCCCTCTCCTCCGCCGAGGTCGCCCTCGGCTACCAGCAATACCCCGACCCCGTCGTGGACCCGAGCGTCTACGTCAAGCTGCCGCTGGAGACCGACGCGAACACGAGCCTCCTCATCTGGACCACGACCCCCTGGACCCTCGTCTCCAACGCCGCCGTCGCCGCCAACCCGAAGGTGGAGTACGCGACCGTCGAGGTAGACGGCGAGAGGCTCGTCGTCGCGCAAGAGCTTCTGGAAAAGGTCTTCGGCGGGGACGGCTACGAGGTGGTCGAGACGCGCAAGGGCGTGGACCTCGAAGGTCTGAAGTACCGGCGCCCCTTCGACTACGTCCCCGTCGAAGCCTCAAAGAACCTGTGGACGGTCGTCCTCGGCGACTACGTGACCACCACGGAGGGGACCGGTCTCGTCCACACCGCGCCCGCCTACGGCGAGGACGACGCCCGCGTCGGGCGGAGGTACGGCCTGCCGACCATCCACCCCGTGAAGCCCGACGGCACCTTCGACGGGCGGGTCGGGGAGTTCGCCGGCGTGTTCGTCAAGAAGGCGGACCCTGGCCTGGTGGAAGAGTTGCGCGAGAAGAACGTGCTGTTCCGGGCGGAGGAGTACGAGCACGCCTACCCGCACTGCTGGCGGTGCGGGACGCCGCTTTTGTACTACGCAAAGAGGGCCTGGTACGCGAGGACGACGGCCGTGCTCGGAGAGCTCCTGTCGGAGAACGAGGGGATCAACTGGGTCCCCGAGCACGTGAAATGGGGCCGCTTTGGGGACTGGCTGAGGAACAACATCGACTGGGCCTTGAGTCGCGAGCGCTACTGGGGCACACCGCTCCCGATCTGGCGCACCGAAGCGGGCGACACGGTCGTCGTCGGCAGCGCAGAGGAGCTCAGGGAACTGGCCCTTGACCCCGTCCCGGACGACCTGCACCGCCCTTACATAGACAGCGTCCGCGTCCGGCATCCGAAGACGGGCGAGGAGGCGCGCCGCGTGCCGGAGGTCCTGGACGTGTGGTTCGACTCCGGTTCGATGCCGTTCGCCCAGTACGCCTACCCGCACTCCGGCGAGGAGGGCGCCGAGCACTTCGGGCGCCAGTTCCCCGCGGATTACATCTGCGAGGCCGTGGACCAGACGCGGGGCTGGTTCTACTCGCTGCTGGCCGTCTCGACGATGCTCTTCGGGAAGTCTTCCTACAAAACGTGCCTGGTGCTCGGGCACATCCTGGACTCGCAGGGGAAGAAGATGAGCAAGTCTCTGGGCAACGTCATAGACCCGTGGGAGGTGTTCGGGAAGCAGGGGGCCGATGCTTTGCGGTGGGCGCTTTACACGGCGACGAGCCCGGGCAACACGCGGCGGTTCAGCGAGGATCAGGTCGACGAGGCCGTCCGCAAGTACCTGCTGACCCTCTGGAACACCTACTCGTTCTTCGTCACCTACGCCCGCATTGACGGCTTCGTCCCGAAGAGGGACTTCGTCGAACCACAAGACCGGACCCTGATGGACCGCTGGGCGCTCTCCGAACTGCAGCTCACGATCAGGACCGTCACCGAACGCCTCGACGCCTACGACGTGACGGCCGCCGGGCGCGCCATAGGCGAGTTCGTGGACGAGCTCTCGAACTGGTACGTGCGCCGCAGCCGCCGGCGGTTCTGGAAGGGCGAGGACGACAGGGACAAGAAGGCCGCCCACTCCACCCTGTACGAGTGCCTGGTCGCGGTCACGAAACTGACAGCCCCCTTCACCCCGTTCGTCGCCGAGGAGCTCTACCAGAACCTGGTCGCGAACGCCGCGGACGACGAAGCCCCCGACAGCGTCCACCTCGCGGTCTGGCCGATCTTCGACGGGACGCTGGTGGACGAAGAACTCTCGGGGCGGATGGCCGCGGCGAGGCGCGTCGTCGGCCTCGGGCGGGCGGCCCGCAACGCGGCGGCCGTCAAGAACCGCCAGCCTCTGGGTGAGGTCGTGGTCGTGGACGAGTCTCCGGAGGACGGGGGCCTGGCCGAAGGCGTCGGTAGCTTGGGGGACATAGTCCTGGACGAGTTGAACGTCAAGAATTTGCGTTTCGGGGCTGCCGAGGACGTCACGGCCTACGACCTCAGGCCGAACCTCGGCGTGGTCGGGCCGAAGTACGGGAGGCTCGTGCCCGGCATCCGGCGGGCCCTGGCCGACGTCCCGCCGGCCGTCGGCGTACGGGCGGCCGGCGGGGAGCCCGTCACGGTGGAGGTGGAC
>CAXTDD010000500.1:0-3068 GCA_964242955.1 uncultured Rubrobacteraceae bacterium
ATCAACAAGAGGCTGCGCCGCGAGAAGGTCGGCCGGGAGGTCCGGGGTTCACGCCTCAAAGAGGGCGCCACACCCACCGTCGCCCTCGTCGGCTACACCAACGCCGGCAAGACCACCATCCTCAACGCGATGAGCGGGGCCGGGCGTTCCACCAAAGACAGGCTTTTCGAGACGCTGGAGACCACCACGCGCACCGTAGAGGGGTCGGCCACGGGCAACGGCGCCGAGGGCGCCCACCCGGACATCGTCGTGACCGACACCGTCGGCTTTATAAGGAAGCTGCCCACCCAGCTCGTCCACTCCTTCGCCTCGACGCTCGAGGCCGCGTTCGACGCCGACGTGCGAATCCTCTGTGCCGACGCGTCGAGCGATGAGCTCGCCGACGAGATAGCCACCGTCCGGCGGACGCTCCGACAAAGTGCCCCAAACGGGACGGAGGCCGACCCCTGGGACGTGCTCTGCCTGAACAAGTTGGACCTCGTGGACGAGGAGAGGGCCAGGGAGCTGCGGTCCGAGTACCCGGATGCGGCGTTCGTCAGTGCGATCGAGGGCGTCGGCCCGCTTCTGGAGGCCGTGTACGGCAAGATCTCCGGCCGCAGGGAGAGGATGGAGGTCCTCATACCCCACGGCGAGTACGCACAGGCCAGCCGCCTCTACGGACTGGCCGAGATCCACGCCCGCGAGAGCACCGACGAGGGCCTCTGGATGGACGTGAGCCTTCCCAGGTCCGCCTCGGCCCGCTACTCGCGCTTCAGGGTCCCCGGTTAACGAGGCCGAACCCAGCGCAGATGCCGGTACCGGGCGCGTCTACGAAGGCCTCACTTTTCCCGAATCTCCCGACCCCCGCAGGCCTTACGTGGCGATCAACATGGTCGCCTCCATCAACGGCGTTGCCTCCATCGGCGGCCGGGCTTCCGGCATCGGCGGCACCGCCGACCGCCGGGCCATGAGAGCTTTGAGATCCGCCGCAGACGCCGTGATGGTCGGCGCCGGAACGCTCAGGGCCGAGAAGATGCGCCTCGACCTCGACGGCCAATCCCAACACCAACCCCTCGCCGTCGTCCTCTGCGGGTCCCAACCTCCACCGCTATCCAAAAACCTCCTCCGCGACCCCGGCGTCCCGCAGCAGCTCCTTCTTATAATACCCTCGATTGCTTCGCAGGCATACGCGTCAGAAGGATCCCACACCACCGGTGTCCTGACGGTTCCCAGCAACGAAGAAGGGCGCGTGGATCTGGGCGAAGCCCTCCGGCTATTGCGGGAGCGGTTTGGAGTCTCCAGACTCCTCGTTGAAGGCGGCGCTGGCGTGAACGGCGCTCTGCTGCGAGGAGGCTTCGTGGACGAGCTCTTCGTCACCGTGGCGCCCACGCTCCTGGCTAACGACGGTGTTGGCATCGCCGACATCACCGGCAGGTCGGAGCACGATCTCGGCCTCATCTCCGTCCGGTCGATCGGCGACGAAGTATTCACCCGATACGCCCTCAAACGCGAACCCGCGAGGCCCTGACGCCGCCATAACGTCAACTTCCGAGAATTACCGTTATGCGAAGTTGGGGCTGGTCTTGGGTATGGGTGCCCGCGTATTTGCGGGCGAAGAGTAGTAAGCTGGCGGCTTGGTCGGGTACGAACCGGGAGGCGGCGCTTTGGGCGTAGATCTTGAGTCACTTCCGTTGGGCAAGGATGCCCCGCGGGTGGTCAACGCGGTGGTCGAGATACCGCTCGGCAGCCGCAACAAGTACGAGTGGTCGCCCGAGCTCGGGCTCATCGAGCGCGACCGGGTGCTGCCCGGGAACGTGCGCTACCCCGTGGAGTACGGGTTTTTGCCCTCGACGAGGTACCAGGGGGATCCCTTCGACGTGCTGGTCGCGGCGTACGAGCCCACGTTCCCGGGCTGCTTGGTCCGGGCCCGGCCCGTGGGTGCCATCCACCTGACCGACACCCACAGCGAGGAGTACAAGATCTTCGCCGTCCCCGACGACGACCCGGCCTTCTCCGCCATCCACCCCATCGAGGACGTGCTGGAACAGAACCTGCGCGAGATCGAACAGTTCTTAGAGGTCTACAAAAGGCTCGAAGGCGACGAGGACGCCGAAGTGCACGGGTGGCTATCCCGCGACGAGACGCACGGCCTGATCTCTAGATACGCCCCCCGATCCTTAGGCAGCCTCCGTCCCCGCTAAACGCGTCAACCACAACCAGACAGCAGTACGAGATCCCCTACAATCCACTCAGAGTGGCAATGTATTATATTGATATGCCTTGCTGGCGAGTTCTTCGGCGCGGCGGATGTAGCGCATGGTGGTTTTGGGGTCGGAGTGACCGAGAAATTGTTGGATGACGAGGAGCGGGGCCTCGTTTACGGCCATGTTAGTACCCACGGTGTGGCGGATGGAGTGCGGGCTTATGGGCTTGGTTATGCCGGCGGCGCGGACGTACTTCTTGACGATGTTCTGGACGGAGCGGGTGGTCAGGGGCTTGTCCTTGCCCACGCGGGAGCAGAGGAGCGGTTTACGGGCGTCGGCGTGGGAGTTGAGGCTGCGGCCGGAGAGGAGGACGTAGCGCTGGACCAAGCGCCAGAGCTCGGGCGAGATGGGGACGTTGCGGATCTTGTCCCCTTTGCCGAGCACCTTGAGCATGACGACGTCGTTTCCGGCGTCCTGGAAGTCCGAGAGCTTCAATCCCACGACCTCAGCCTCGCGCAGGCCGCAGCCGGCCATGACGGCAAGCATGACGTAGTCGCGATAGTTGCTGCTCCGGGCCGCGTTGAGCATGCGCTGGAGCTCGTCGTCGGTGAGCACGTTGTAGGCCGAATCCTGGCGGACGCGCGGGCTCTTGGCGAAGAACCGGAGCGCCTCGGGGTTGACCGTCGTAGCACCCGTCATGAACGTGAAGATCAAGAACCGCCGCAATACAGCCAGCTTCTTGGCCGCCGTCGCCGCCGCGTAGGTCTTTATCAGGTGCTCCCTGTATAGAGAGACATCCTCGGCCGTCAACGACGATAGGCCTTTGTTCAACTCCCCTGCCACGTACGCCACGAAGAGCCGGATCTCAGTATTATATGTTTTTAT
>CAXTDD010000501.1:0-3064 GCA_964242955.1 uncultured Rubrobacteraceae bacterium
GAGCGCCGCGACTGCTCCACCGCCCTCTTCGACGCGGAAGGGAACATGGTCGCCCAGGCCGAGCACATCCCCGTCCACCTCGGCGCCATGCCCGAGGCCGTGGGGGCGGTTATGGGCCGCGACCCCGACCCCGGCGACGTCTTCGCCATAAACGACCCCTACTCGGGCGGGACGCACCTGCCGGACATAACCCTCGTCTCTCCGGTCGCTTACAAAGGCGACATCGTCGGCTACGCCGTCACACGGGCGCACCACTCGGACGTCGGGGGCATGAGCCCCGGTTCCATGCCAAGTAACTCGCGCGAGATCTTCCAAGAGGGCATCATCATTCCGCCACTCAGGCTGGTCAAGGGCGGGGAGTATGTCGACGACGTATTGGATCTCATCCTTGCCAACGTACGCACTCCGGAGGTAAGGCGCGGGGATCTGCGTGCCCAGACAGCGGCCAACCGTATCGCCGAAGAGAGGGTTGGGGAGTTGATCGAGCGGCGCGGTAGGGAGGCCGTGCTGGCCGCCTTCGAGGAGATCATCTCTTACACCGAGCGGCGCACCCGCGACGTCATAAGCCAGCTTCCGGACGGGGAGTACGTAGCAGAGGACTTCATGGAGGGCGACGGTACCACGGACGAGGACATCCCGATCCGGGTGACCGCCAAGGTCCGGGACGAGCAAATGACCATCGACTTCTCCGGCACCGCGGACGCCGTGCCCGGCAACGTGAACTGTCCGCTCGCAGTCACCCGATCGGCGTGCTACTTCGCTTTGCGCGTGTTGTTACCCAACGATGTGCCGGCGAACGCCGGAACCTTCGCGCCGCTGGCAGTTTGCGTTCCGGAGGGTTGTTTCCTGAACGCGCCGTCCCCGTCGGCGGTCGCCGCGGGCAACGTGGAAACGAGTTCTCGGATCGCCGACGCGGTGCTGCTCGCGCTCTCTCAAGCGGCCCCACTGTTTGCGCAGGGTCAGGGAACGATGAACGTCTTGACCATAGGAAGTTCGTCGTGGACTTACCTCGAAACTCTCGGCGGTGGCCAGGGATCTAGCAGCGAAGCTTCAGGATCTTCCGGGGTACACGTCGGGATGAGCAATACCCTGAACACCCCCGTGGAGGCCCTGGAACTGGAGTATCCCATGCGCGTCGAGCGCTATGAGCTGCGCTACGGTTCGGGCGGCAACGGAAAGTACCGGGGCGGCGACGGCATCGTCCGGTCCGTGCGGGTGCTGGAGCCCGCCAGCCTCTCCCTACTGACCGACCGTCGGCGGCATGGACCCAAAGGGGCGAACGGAGGCGAACCTGGCAACCCCGGAAAGAATGTGGTCAACAGTGAAGAGTTGCCGGCCAAGGCCAGCCGGGAACTGAGTGCCGGCGATTTGGTGACTATCTGTACGCCGGGAGGCGGCGGTTGGGGAGCGGCACCAAGCGCGGCCCAAGCAGCTACTGGTCGAAGGAGACGGAAGGCGTGAGCAACGACTACGATGTCATAGTGATCGGCCTCGGCGCCATGGGGAGCGCCGCCGCTTACCATCTCGCGGGGCGCGGCCAGCGCGTACTCGGGCTAGACGCCTACGCTCGTCTTCACACGAGAGGTTCCTCCCACGGTCGCAGCCGGATCATCCGGCAAGTGTACAAGGAAGCCGCGGAGTACGTACCGCTCGTACAGCGAGCTTACGATCTGTGGCGCGACCTAGAGCAAGAGTCGGGTCGAGCCTTGCTCACCACCACAGGCGGTCTAACCATAGGCGAGAGAGGAGGCGCTGCCGCGGAAGGCATGGCCCGTAGCGCCCAGCAACACAACCTGCCTTACGAAGAGTTGTCTTCGGAAGAGGTCGCCGCCCGTTTTCCGGCCTTCGATTTACCCGATGGGCTAATGGCGGTCTTCGACCCCATGGCGGGCATCCTGGCGCCGGAGGAATGCGTCGCCGCTCACCTGGATCTCGCTTTGGAACACGGTGCCGAGCTGCACCACGAAGAACCCGTGCGTCGTTGGGAAGCCGACGAGACGGGCGTACAGGTAGAGACGGGCGCAGGCGTCTACGAGGCTAAACGCCTAGTCGTGACGACGGGGCCGTGGGCGGGCGACCTCCTCTCGGACTTGCCGCTCCCTCTTTCGGTTGAGCGCGTGGTAAACGTCCACTTCGAGCCGACAAAGCCGGAGCTCTTTGCCCCCGATGGCTGCCCGGTATATGCCCTTTCGGTGCCTGAGGGTGCCTACTACGGCTTTCCGGCACTCCCCGGTCAGGGCGTGAAGATCGGGCGGCACGACGGCGGCGAGCCGTGTACGCCACGAACCATAAGGCGTGAGGTAGATTCTTCAGAAATCGGGATGCTAAAGAGCGCGCTCGACCGCTATCTCCCCGGCGCAGCCGGACCCGTGAAATGGAGCTTGACCTGCATGTACACCAACACGCCCGACGGGCACTTCGTCGTCGATCGGCATCCGGAGCACGATCGAGTCTCTTACGCGTGCGGGTTCTCCGGGCACGGCTTCAAGTTTGCGAGCGTCATGGGTGAGGTGCTGGCGGACCTTGCCATGCATGGCAAGACGGAGCACCCGATCGACTTCCTGTCTGCATCGCGGTCTGGGTTGCAGAAGTCCCTAACATGAGCCAGCCGCCCCACACCCGGTCGGTGTGGCGAATCGCGTAGCCGGTTAGGCCTATGAAGCAGACTACGGCGAAGGACGCGCATACCATCTGTAGACATCGAGAAGCCTGCCACCTGTAGGGAGGAGTACGGTGGAACGTGCGCAAGCCCCGATAGACAGCCACCCAACGATGAAGGTTGGCCCCTGCGCTCGATGTTCGACAGATTTGAGGCGGCCGTCGAAATCCTGGGCCTGGACACCGGCACGGTACGCTACCTCAAGCCCCCTCAACGGCAGGCGGTAGTCTTAGTACCATCCGCCTCGATGGAGCCATCATCGAGGCGGATGGGTACCGGGTGATCCACAATCGCCAAAGAGGCCCCGCCAAGGGCGGCATCCGCTAAGCGGCGCAGCCGCCCGCGTGGAGGGGCCTGCTCGTCGTCGTCCGCGGGCACGACCCGCTCGAAGGCGTCGTACTAGGC
>CAXTDD010000502.1:0-3057 GCA_964242955.1 uncultured Rubrobacteraceae bacterium
CGGAGGCCTGTATCACCATGCCGGCGACCTCGCGGCGGACGTCGCGGATGGCGCCCTCGCGCTCGCGGCCGATCTCGTCGCGGGCGCGCTGGATGATCTTGTCGCCCTCCTCGCGGGCCTCCCTCTTCGTCCGCTCGCGCTGGGCGTCGGCCTGCTTGCGGGCGTCTTCGAGGATGCGCCGGCCCTCGCCGCGGGCCTCCTCGATCTGGCGCTTGTACTCGGCCAGCAGCTCGCGCGCCTGCTGGCGCGTCTTCTGGGCCTCGTCGATAGCGTCCTCGATCTCCTTCTGGCGACGGTCGATCTGGGCCCGAATCGGCGGGAACGCGTACCGCCACAGGAGGAACAGCAGGATCGCGAAGGTGATGATCTCCCAGAAAAGCAGGCTCGTGCTGATAAAGTCAAAAATGCCCGTTGGGTCCAGCATACTCTCTCCTTAACTCGCCCCCGAATCCTCCCCGACTACGGAAGGATTCCCAGCCCGATGAGCAGCGCGAAGGCCAGGCCGAAGAGCGCCTGCGCCTCCACGAGCCCGATACCGACGAAGAGCCACGTCCTCGAAAGCTCGAACGCCTCCGGCTGGCGGTGGATGGAGGCGATGGTCTGCCCGAAAAGGTAGCCCATCCCGATCCCCGACCCGATCACCGCGGTCCCCGCCGCCACCCCGAAGCCTATGGCCTGCAAACCCTCGACGGGAACCTGCGCGAGCATCATCATGTCCATGTTTCCTGTCTCCTCTCGTCCTTTTGTACGTCCGACGTCTGGCCCTGTGTTAGTGCTCCGTACGGTACAGGGCGATCTCGATATAAACCTGCGTAAGGATAGCGAATATGTACGCCTGCAACACGGCCACGAAGATCTCGAAAGCATACAGCACCAGCGCCAGCGGGATGGAGAACACGGCCATGTATACGCCGAAGTACAGGATAAAGCTCAAGAAAATAAAGATGAGCAAATGCCCCGCCAGGATGTTCGCGTAGAGCCGCATCGCGAGCGTGAGCGGCTTGGAGAGCTCCGAGATCCACTCGATAAAGAACATGAAGGGCACGAACAGGATCTTGAACGGCAACCCCGGCGGCACGAAAGCCGTCACGTAGCCCCTCAGCCCGTTGCGCCGGATGCCGACGTACTGGGTGATGACAAACGTCAACAGGGCCAGGGCCAGCGTGAACGTGATGCTCGCGGTCACGGGATAGCTGTACGGGATCAGGCCGATCAGGTTCAAGACCAGCAGGAAGATGAACAGCGAGAGGGTGTAGGGGAAGAACTTCCTCCCCTCCTCGCCCATCTGCCCGGCGAGGCTGTTGCGGCCGAAGCCGTAGATCTCCTCCACCAGCACCTGGTATGCCCCGGGCCGGTTCTTGAGCAACCTGGCCCCGATAAACATGATGAGGAACGTTATCGCCGCCCCGGCCCACAAGAACGCCACGGCCTTGGTGATCGAGACGTCGATCCCGAACAGCTCGAGATGGAGGTAAGCGTGTTGCCCCTCCTGGAAGGGCTTGATGATCTCCTCGCGCACCTTCTCCGGACTGACCTGACCCAACGTGAGCAAACCGCTCAAACCCCTGTCCTCCGTTCTACTCCCCCGCCCACCGTACGCCCGGAGCGTCCCGCCCCGACCGACTTCGGCGCCATCTTCAAAAGCAACACGTTCTCGACCACGTAGACCCCGGCCAACCCGCACAGCATCGGCACCACGGGCCACGCCCGAAGGTAGATCGGGACCCCCACGGCCACCACCACGAGTACGAGCCTCCCGGCGTAGGACGCGAACCCGAGCAGCACCCGCAACCCCGTTGGTCGCACCGTCATTAGCGACACCGTGAGCGCGATCGACGCGAAGCCGACCACGCCAACCCCCACACCATATAGGAACGAGACCGCCTGCGCCCGCTCGGAGTAGTACCAGATCACACCACACACCGGCAACGCCAGCGCCGACGCCAGGGCCGCGCCCTTGAGCGCGAGCCGCGAGTGGGTGCTCAACCGCCCCCCACCTGCTTCAACGCCGTGAAGAGGTAGTAAAGAGCAGCCGCGAAGCCGACCAACATACCGAGCAACAGAAAAAGAGGCAACGTCCCGACCAGCCAGTCGAGCCCGTAGCCGCCGACGGTGAACGCCGCGATTATGAACATGAAAGCGAACCCGATGTGGAAGAAACGGGCGTAGTTCCCGCCGGAGTTGTTCCCCTGAGAATCGGTGTTCGGCATCGCGGGAATCATACCCCACAGCCCAAATCGTTGCAAAGAGTTTCAAGCTTTCTGGCACGCTCCTCGCCGGCTCACCTTGCGGCTTCGATCCCGCTCTTCGCTCCCACGAACTCTGCTATGTACCGGTCCAGGGTCTCTGGTCGGTCCTCGGGCACGAAGGCGCGGGAGTTCGAGACGAAGAGCAACCGGGCGTCCCGGAAGTCGTCCCGGAGCCGCCGGGCGTACCGGGCCAGGAAGAAGGGGTCGTCCTCTCCCCAGACCAGCAGGACCGGACCCCGGAAGTCCGCGAACCGTTTCGCGGCCTCCAGCGTATCTCGCTTAGAGACCTGCCTCAAGAACCGGGTCAGGTCGTCGCGAACGCCGCCGTTACGGATCAGGTTACCGCTATAGGCGTCGAGCTCGGTCTCGCCCATCGGGCGCTTTGCCACGGCCTTCAGCAGCACGCGCTGGGCTGGCCGCGCCCTCAGCGCCCACGCCAGGAAATCCACGTAGCGCCGTCCGAAGAGGCGGGGAATGCGGCTAAAGAGGGTGTTGAACTGCCACGGGAAGAAGGCCTCGTAGGCGTCGCAGTTGGTGAGGACGAGGCGTTCGATCCTCTCCGGGTACTCCGCGATCACGATCTGGCAGATGGCCCCGCCGGTGTCGTTGCCAACGAGGGTCACGTCCCGCAGGTCCAGCGCGCCCATGAACTCCGCGACGAGCCGGGCCACGCCCCGCGGGCTCAGGTCCACCCCGGAACCCATAGCCACCGCATGTCCGCCGAGCGGAAGGTCCGGCACCACGCACCGGAAACGCCCGGAGAGCCCCGCGACCACGTCCCTCCACAGAAATCCGCTAGCCAGTATGC
>CAXTDD010000503.1:0-3053 GCA_964242955.1 uncultured Rubrobacteraceae bacterium
ACTTGAGGGCCGACAAGCTCTTCATGGGCACCCCGGCCATCCACGTCGACTACGGCCTCTCGGCCGACGACTTGACCGAGGTACAGAGCGACAGGACCATAATGGCCTCGGCGCGCGAGATCACCGTGCTCGCCGACCACACCAAGTTCGGCAAGATAGCCACGGTGCGCCAGACGCCGATCGAGCGCGTCAACCGCATCGTCACCGATTCCGGTGTGGGGCAGTCCGACGTGGCGTCGCTGCGAGAGCAGGGAGTGGAGGTAGAGGTGGCGGCGCTTGACTGAGCGGGAACACGGAGATCCACCGTCCGGCGAGAACGACCGCGCGGGAGGCTCGAGTATCGTGGCCGGCCCCGTGCTGGATACCGTGAAGCGGCACGGGTCGGGCGAGCCCGTCGGCGTCTACTCGGTCTGCTCCGCGCACCCGCTCGTCCTCGAGGCCGCGGTGCTGCAGGCGCTCGACGATGGGGGCTACCTGCTCGTGGAGGCCACCTCGAACCAGGTGGACCAGTTCGGCGGGTACACGGGGATGACGCCGGCGGACTTCCGGGATCTCGCCCTGGGCATGGCCGGGCGTCACGGGCTGCCGGAGGAGCGCGTCGTCCTCGGCGGCGACCACCTCGGCCCGAACCGTTGGCAGGATCTCCCCGTCGAGGAGGCTATGGCGCACGCTGAGGGTCTCATCGAAGCCTACGTCGCCGCCGGGTTCGCCAAGATCCACCTGGATTGCAGCATGCCCTGCGCGGGTGATCCCACACCTCTGGGCGACGACGTCGTGGCCGCACGCGCGGCCCGGCTGGCGCGCAAGGCGGAAGAGGTCGCCACCCGCGTCCACGGCGACGGCCACCTCATCTACGTCGTCGGCACCGAGGTGCCCGTCCCCGGCGGGGCCCACGAGACGCTGGCGGAGCTCACGCCCACGTCGGCCGACGCGGCGCGGGCCACGCTCGCCCTCCACGAGCACGCCTTCGCGGAGGCGGGCCTGAAGGACGCGTGGGCGCGGGTAGTCGCCCTCGTCGTCCAGCCGGGCGTGGAGTTCGACCACCTGCGCGTCATCGACTACGAGCGCGCCGCCACGGTCGATCTGCGCCGCGTACTCGGGGATCACCCCCGGCTCGTCTTCGAGGCCCATTCCACGGACTACCAGACGCCGGCGAACCTCAAGGCGATCGTGGAGGACCACTGGGCCGTCCTCAAGGTGGGTCCGGGGCTGACCTTCGCGATGCGGGAAGCCCTGTTCGCGCTCGCCGCCATCGAAGACGATTTACTCCCCGGAGACGAACGGTCGAACCTGCCCGCCGTGGTCGAGCGCCGGATGCTGGCCGAGCCCGGGCAGTGGGAGGGATACTACGCTGGCGACCCGCAGACCCGGCGCCTCTTGCGTAGGTACAGCTATAGCGACCGCATCCGCTACTACTGGTCCGACCCCGAGGTCCAGGCCGCGCAGTCGCGCCTTTTGTCCAACCTCGCCGACCGCGACATCCCGCCGACGCTGTTGAGCCAGCACCTGCCGGACCAGTACGCGCGCGTCCGCCGCGGCGAGCTGCCCGCCGAGCCGAAGGCGCTCGTCCTCGACCGCGTCCGCGACGTGCTGCGGGCCTACGCGTATGCCTGCACCCCCACCGTTAAGGAGGCCGCCAAATGACTACGTCCCTGGGATTTCTGCCAGATGAGCTCGAGAAGTTGGGTGCCGGGTGGACCGCGCGCGAGATCTCCCAGCAACCCGACGTCTGGCGCAAGACCGGCGCGATGGTGGTGGCGCACCGCGAAGAAGTTGGTGCCTTCCTCCGGCCGCTGCTCGAACGCCGGGATCTGCGCGTGGTCCTCACCGGCGCCGGCACGTCGGCCTTCGCGGGGGAGATCCTGGCTCCCGCCCTCTCCCGGCGCACGGGACGCCGCGTGGACGCCCTCGCCACGACGGACATCGTGTCCAACCCGAACGAGTACTTCGCCGAAGACGGGCCCACCCTGCTCGTGTCCCTCGCTCGGTCCGGCAACAGCCCCGAAAGCGTCGCCGCCACCGAGCTCGCCGACCAATGCCTCTCCGAGTGCCACCACCTGGTGCTGACGTGCGATCCCGACGGCCGGCTGTACCGAGATCACTCCGGCGCCGACCGCTCGTTCGCTCTCCTCATGCCCGAGGCGGCCAACGACCAGGGCTTCGCGATGACGTCGAGCTTTACGTCGATGGCCCTGGCGGCCTGGCTCATCCTCGGCGACGTAGCACCGGAGGATCTCGTCGAACGGCTGGCCGCCGCCGCCGAACGGGTGCTCTCCGACCGCCACGAGGACATCCGCGGGCTGGCTTCGATGGGCTACGAGCGGGCCGTCTTTCTCGGGAGCGGCCCGCTCAAGGGCCTCGCCCACGAGTCCGCCCTGAAGCTGCTCGAGCTTACCGCCGGCGCGGTCGTCACGCTCTTCGATTCCCCGATGGGCTTCCGGCACGGTCCGAAGTCCGTCCTCGACGGGCGCACGCTGGTCGTCGTCTACATCTCCGGTGATCCCTACACGCGGAAATACGATCTCGACCTCCTCGCCGAGCTGCAACGGTCGACGCGGCCCGGAAGCGTCATCGCGGTCACCGCGACGCCCGTCGCCGGATCTGGCAAGCGCGGCGTCTGGGTGCTCGACGGCCTGGAGGGCGTGGGAGACCCGGCGCTCGCGCTGCCGTTCGTGCTGGTGGCCCAGCTCCTCGGGCTCTACCTCTCGCTCGCCCTCGGGCGCACCCCGGACAACCCCTTCCCGGACAAGGAGGTGAACCGGGTGGTACAGGGCGTCGAGATCCACCCCCTCCAGATCGACCACGGGTCCGGCCCGGACCGGCGGTGAGTATGTTCCTCGGCGTAGATAGCGGCGGCACGAAGACCGCGCTGTGCCTCGTGGACCGGGAAGGTCACACGGTCGCGTGGGCGAGGGCCCCGAGCTGTTACTACTTCACCGAGGGTATCGGGCTCGTCGGTCGCGTGTTGCGGCAGGGCGTGGAAGAGGTCTGCCGGCAAGCCGGCATCACGCCGGCCGACATCGACCACGCGTTCTTCGGGCTTCCCAGCTACG